>NZ_QTPV01000059.1:0-37529 GCF_003857985.1 Burkholderia sp. Bp9090 | reverse complement strand
GTGAACGCGAGCGACGCGACCATCGCGGCGAGCATCCGCAGCGTGGTGCGCAACGCGTATTCGGGCAGGTTCGACGGGTCGAGCGAGATCTTCTGGGTCTGAAGGGTCCCGATCGGCGCCATCGTTTCATGAAAGCCGACGACCGCCATCGCGATCAGGCAGATGATCAGCGGAAACGCGATGAAGTCCCACCGGTTCGGCAGGACGCGCCACGCGGACGCGTTGGCAGTCCGGTTCGGATTGAAGAATCCGACGTCCATCAGGCGCCCTCCCCGGTAAGGCCGAACGAAGCCGGCAGACGATGTTGATTCATGGCAAAGCGCACGGGCGCGGTAATTCGACGCGGTAATTCGATTGATTCACGATTTCACGCCGGCGCGAGGCGCCGTGCGTGCAAGCTGCGCCCTCCGGGCGCGGCGAGTCGGGCCGCGACGGCACGACACTACACCAACCTGTATTTCAGGTTCAACCGTCCGGGGCCGGCTCGGCTCGGCGCGGCGCGCGGGCGGCGCACGGATCGTGCCCGGCACGCGGGCGAACGGCAGGCGTGCGGTGCGGAGCAGCCCGGCCGCGGTCGTGCGGCCGGCATGCAGGCCCCGAATTATGCCGTGATCCGGGCCGGCCGGGAACCCGCCCGCCGCACACGGACACAAACCATGCAGGACGTCAGCGGACGATTGCGGCGAAGCAGGTATGATCGGGGCTAGCCCCTGGCGTCGCTAGCCCCATAGCCGCCAGGGATCGACCGACCAGCGGGAGGAAGCGAATGGCAGGAAACTTGGTGATCGTCTGCCGCGATCAGGACGCCGATGCGTTCTACGAGCTGATGCAGGAGTACGGGTCGTTCCAGACCCGGCTGTCGTCGACGGCGTGGTACCTGAACATGAACGTCGTGCCGGAATCGCTGCAGGAGGAGATCCTGGAGCGCCTCGGCCGCTATACGACCGTCTATATCTTCGAGGCCACGAGCGTGACCTACAACACCATCGACAGCAACGCCGCCGAGACGCTCGGCACGCTGTTCGGCGAATGATGCCGCGCGGCGCCTGCCCGGCAGGCGCCGCATGCGCCGCTTACGCGGCCTGGGCGTGAAGTTCGTCCTTCGGCACCACGTCGAACGGGAACGTCATCGCCACGCGCAGGCCGCCCTCGGGACGATTGCCGATCTCGCACGCCCCGCCCAGCCGCAGCACCAGCCGCTCGACGATCGCCAGCCCGAGCCCGCTGTGGCCGTTCCCGCCGCGCGCGGGGTCGAGCCGCACGAACGGCCGTGTCGCGGCCGCCAGATCGCGCGGCGCAATCCCGCCGCCGCTGTCGCTGACCGACAGCACGTAACCCGCCGGCGTACGCGCCGTCTCGATGAGCACGGGCGGCGCGCCGTACGCATGCGCATTGTCCAGCAGGTTCGACAGGATCCGGTCGAGCGTCGCGGTCGGCAGGCGGAAGCCTTCGTCGGCGGCCAGATGCGTCTGGACAGCCGGTGCGTTCGGTGCGACCGCGCGATAGCTGCGGGCGATCCGCTCGCAGGCCTGGTCGACCGGCACGGGCTCGCTGCGGTCCGCCCCGCCGTGCGCGAACACGAGGAACTGGTCGACGATGTGCGACATCGAATCGACATCGCGCACCACGCCGTCGCGCAGCCGCGCGTCGTCCATCATTTCCGCGCGCAGGCGCATCCTGGCGAGCGGCGTGCGCAGGTCGTGCGCGACGCCGGCCAGCATCACCGCGCGGTCGCTCTCGGCCTGCGACACCTGTTCCACCATCTGGTTGAAGCCGTGCGTGAGCTGGCGCAGCTCGCGCGGGCCACGCTCGCGCAACGGCGGCACCGGCTGGCCGCGGCCGAAGCGCGCGACCGCGCGCGCCAGCGAGCGCAGCGGCTGCTGCAGCTGCCAGGCCGCGAACAGCGCGGCGATCACGCCGGCCGAGAAAATCGTGCCGAGCCACAGCAGCATCCGGTCGAGCGAGCGCGGCGGGCGCAGCGGCTGCACCGGCACCACGATCCAGTTGCGGTCGCTCGGCTCCTTGACCCACAGCACCGGCGGATGGCCCGGCGCGCCGATCTCGACCAGCGTGCCGGGCGGCATCCGCTCGCTCACGTCGTCGCGGAAACGCTTGAGCGGCGCCGCCAGGTTCGAATCGGCGTCTTTCGGCACATCGGGACTGTCCGGCGACACCAGCCGCACCCGCGACGGCAGCGGCTGGTCGGGCGTGCGCTCGACGTGCTGGCGCACGGCGTCGACGAGGAACGCGGCCTCCTCGACGGCATAACGCGTCTGCATCTGGTTGCGCTCGAGGCGCATCGCGAAGAACCACGCGAAGTGCGACAGGAGCAACACGCCGACGACCAGCAGCGCCAGCCGCCCGAACAGCGAATCAATGGGCTTGCGCATGGGCCTCGCCGTCGGGCACGAACACGTAGCCGCGCCCGCGGACCGTCTGGATGAAGCGCGGCGTCGACGGATCCGTTTCCAGGATGCGGCGCAGCCGCCATACCTGGACGTCGATGCCGCGGTCGGTGCCGTCGTACTCGGGCCCGTGCAGCAGCTCGAGCAGCCGTTCGCGCGTGAGCGTGCGCAGCGCGTGATTCACGAAGATCTTCAGCAGCGCGAATTCGCTGCTCGACAGCGTCGCCGGCTTGCCGTCGACCGACAGCGTGCGCGCCTGGAAGTCGAGCACGAAACGGCCGAACGCGAACGGCTCGCGCTGCTCGGGCGCCGCCGCCGACGGCGTCGCGCGGCGGCGGCGCAGCACGGCCTGCACGCGCGCGAGCAGCTCGCGCGGGTTGAACGGCTTGCCGAGGTAGTCGTCCGCGCCGAGCTCGAGCCCGACGATGCGATCGACGTCGTCCGCGCGCGCGGTCAGCATGATCACGGGGATGTCGTCGCCGGCCGCGCGCAGCTGGCGCAGCGCGGTCAGGCCGTCCACGCCCGGCATCATCAGGTCCAGCACGATCAGGTCGGGCCGCTCGCGCTCGAGGCGCTTCTCGAGCGTCGCCGCGTCGTGCAGCACGGACACTTCCATCCCCTGGCGCACGAGATAGTCGCGCAGCAGGTCTCGGAGTTCTTGGTCGTCGTCGACGATGAGGATCTGGGTAGTCATGGCTCGAAGTTTAGCGCGCGAGCGCGGAGTCGAAGAACGAAACAAAGGGGCGAAAGGGTTACTGCGGGTTACGACGCAAGGGAACTGTAATGCGCCGTAACCCGGCAGCCATCCCGCGTAACACCGGCCCGAGCACGCGCCGCTAACCTGCGTCTTACCGGATGCGGCACCCGGGTCACCCCGCGCGCCGCATCGCCGGACCCTTTGGATACAAGGAGTTTCTGAAATGTATAAGAACACTTCCCGCGTGGCCATTGCGGCCGCCACCGTGCTCGCTCTCGCATTCGGCACCGCGCATGCCGCGCAGCCCAACGACATGCCGCCGCCGGGCGGCCCCGGCATGCACCAGATGCACGGCGGCCATGACGGCGGCCCGTTCGGCGTGATCATGAAGCTGCACGACCAGCTCAAGCTCAACGCGTCGCAGGAACAGCAGTGGCAGACGGCCGTCAACACGATGAAGCAGAACCATGAAGCGATGCGCAAGAGCCACGAGCAGATGCGCGAGCAGTTCAAGGCGCAGCAGAACCAGCCGATCCTCGACCTGAACGCGATGCACGCCGCCCGTCAGCAGGCCGAGCAGCAGAACGCGCAGCTGCGCGAGCAGAGCTCGGCCGCGTGGCTCGCGTTCTACAACGGGCTGAACGACCAGCAGAAGACGACGGTCAGCACCGCGCTGAAGCAGCAGTTCGCGCGGATGGAGCAGCGTCACGAGAAGATGAAGGAACGCTGGGAGCAGCACCGCGCGGCCAAGGGCGCGTCGGCACCGGCGCAGTAAGCCGGCGGGCCGCCTCCCCGGGCGGCATCGCGGGGGACGCGGGCACCCGGCCCGCGTCCCCCGTTTCATTTCAGGCGACGTCGAACAGCAGCACCTCGGCCGCCCGGCCGCGTGCGAACGCGACCGCTTCTACCCCGGCGATCCGCGCGCCGTCGCCCGCGGCCAGCGCGTGGCCGTTGACCTCCACGTCGCCGCGCACCACGTGCACATAGGTGCTGCGCCCGGCCGGCACGGCGAATGCCGCCGCCTCGTCGCCATCGATCAGCCCCGCGAAGATCCGCGCATCCGCACGGATCGACAGCGCACCGTCGTCGCCGTCCGGCGACGCGACGAGCCGCAGGCGGCCGCGCTTCTCGTCGTCGGCGAAATGCCGCTCCGCGTAGCCGGGCCGTCCGCCCCCCTCCGCCGGCTGCAGCCAGATCTGCAGCAGATGCAGCACCCGGTCGCGCGACGCATTGGTTTCGCTGTGCATCAGCCCCGTGCCGGCGCTCATCCGCTGGACGCCGCCGGCCCGCACGATGGCGCCGTTGCCGAGGCTGTCGCGATGCGCGAGCGCGCCGTCGAGCACGCAGGTGACGATTTCGAGGTCGCGGCGCGGCTGCATCCCGAAGCCGCGCGTCGGCGCAATCCGGTCCTCGCTCAGCGCGCGCAGCGCGCCGAACGGCGGATGCGCGGCCCCGGCGGCGCCGGCAAGCGCAAAGCTGTGGCTCGATTCGAGCCAGCCTTGGCGCGTGTGGCAGCGGTCGGCGGCGCGGCGGATCTGGAACATGGGGCGGGCACTCCGGCAGGCAGATATTCTTTCTTCGGGTTTACCTGCACTGTAGGGGCGTGCCGGGCGCGCCACAATCCGCCGCCCGCGCACCGCATCGTTGCACCCACGAACCCAATCGGTGTAATGCTCGTTGCGAATACCGCGATTGCCGCAACGCCCGAATCGAAGAATCGATCGGTCGCGCCGGATTGCCGTTTTCCGGGTATCGCGTTCGGGTAAAATACCGCCCTTTTGGCGTTCGCCCGTCCGGCGAGCGCCGTTGCCTGCGCGCCGAAACACGAATTTTGGCCGTCTAGAATACGCCGCGGCGCCCGGCCCGACCGGCCGCGAGCGCCTCCCCGGAAGTGAGCGACAAAAGGATGGAAATGAAGAAGGCCGCCCTGTGCGCCGCCCTCGCCCTCGTGGCGGGCAGCGCCTTCGCGAAAGAGTGGAAGACCGTGCGGATCGGTGTCGATGCCAGCTACCCGCCGTTCGAGTCGACCGCGCCGAGCGGCGAGATCGTCGGTTTCGACGTCGATCTCACCAAGGAAATCTGCAAGCGGATCAACGTGAAATGCGTGTGGGTCGCGCAGGATCTCGACGGAATCATTCCCGCACTGAAGGCGAAGAAGTACGACGTCATCGTGTCGTCGCTGACCGTCACGGACAAGCGTCGCGAGCAGATCGACTTCTCCGACAAGGTGTACGACGCGCCCGCGCGGATGATCGCGAAGGCCGGCTCGCCGCTGCTGCCGACGGTCGCATCGCTCAAGGGCAAGCACGTCGGCGTCGAGCAGGGCTCGACGCAGGAATCCTACGCGAAGGCGTACTGGGAACCGCAGGGCGTGACGATCGTTCCTTACCAGAACCAGGACCAGGTCTATGCCGATCTCGGCTCGGGCCGCCTCGACGCGACGCTGCAGGATGAACTGCAGGCCGACTACGGCTTCCTGCGCACGCCGCGCGGCAAGGGCTTCGCGTTCGCCGGCCCGGAGGTGAAGGATCCGAAGACGATCGGCGACGGCACCGCGATCGGCCTGCGCAAGGACGACACGGACCTGAAGCTCAAGATCAACAAGGCGCTGGCCGACATGCACAAGGACGGCACGTACGACCGGCTGTCGCACAAGTATTTCTCGTTCAGCGTCTACTCGGCGCGCTGAGCGCCGACAATACCGGGAAGCGGATGCGGGGGCGGCCCCGCGTCCGGCACGACAGGCAGTCAACCACGCGCCGCCCGCCCCCTCGCCCGCCGCTCGCGCGACGGGCTGGTCCGGCACCGTTGCCGGGGCGGACGGTCATGATACGTACGGGGCGTTCCGTGCAGCTTGGCGGGCGCGTCTTTCGCGGCGCACCGCGTGCGCCGTCCGGGACCACACCAGGGACCACATATGTTTCTACAAGGCTACGGCCCGCTGATCCTCGCCGGCACCTGGCAAACCGTCAAGCTGGCGGTGCTTTCGCTCGCGCTGTCGTTCCTGCTGGGCCTGCTCGGCGCGGGCGCGAAGCTGTCGCGCAACCGCTTCACGAACGGCGCCGGCACCGTCTACACGACGCTGATCCGCGGCGTGCCCGACCTCGTGCTGATGCTGCTGCTGTTCTACAGCCTGCAGATCTGGCTGAACATGGCGACCGACGCGCTCGGCTGGGACCAGATCGACATCGACCCGTTCCTCGCCGGCGTGCTCGTGCTCGGCTTCATCTACGGCGCGTACTTCACCGAGACGTTCCGCGGCGCGTTCCTGTCGGTGCCGCGCGGCCAGCTCGAGGCCGGCAGCGCGTACGGGATGACCAACTGGCAGGTGTTCACGCGGATCATGTTCCCGCAGATGATGCGCTTCGCGCTGCCCGGCATCGGCAACAACTGGCAGGTGCTCGTCAAGTCGACCGCGCTGGTGTCGATCATCGGCCTCGCGGACGTCGTGAAGGCGTCGCAGGACGCCGGCAAGGGCACGCTGCGGTTCTTCTTCTTCACGCTGATCGCCGGTGCGGTCTACCTCGCCATCACGACGATCTCGAACTTCGTGCTGATGTGGCTCGAAAAGCGCTACTCGACCGGTGTCCGCAAGGCTGACCTATGATCGAACTCATCCAAGAATACTGGCGCAACTACCTCTACACCGACGGCTTCCGGATCACCGGCGTCGCGATCACGCTGTGGCTGCTGGTCGTGTCGATCGGCCTCGGCTTCTGCCTGTCGGTGCCGCTCGCGGTGGCCCGCGTGTCGAAGAGGAAGTGGCTGTCGAGCGCCGTGTGGCTCTATACGTACGTGTTCCGCGGCACGCCGCTCTACGTGCAGCTGCTGCTCTGCTACACCGGCCTCTACAGCCTGCAGGTCGTGCGCGGCACGCCGCTGCTCGACGCGTTCTTCCGCGACGGCATGCACTGCACGCTGCTCGCGTTCACGCTGAACACCTGCGCGTACACCACCGAGATCTTCGCGGGCGCGATCAAGGCGACGTCGTACGGCGAGATCGAGGCCGCGCGCGCGTACGGGATGTCCACCTTCACGATGTATCGCCGCGTGATCCTGCCGTCCGCGCTGCGCCGCGCGCTGCCGCTCTACAGCAACGAAGTGATCCTGATGCTGCACGCGACCACCGTCGCGTTCACCGCGACCGTGCCGGACATCCTGAAGATCGCGCGCGACGTGAACTCGGCGACCTACATGTCGTTCCACGCGTTCGGCATCGCCGCCCTGCTCTATCTCGTGATCTCGTTCGCGCTCGTGTGGCTGTTCCGCCAGGCCGAGCGTCGCTGGCTCGCGTATCTGCGCCCGCAAGGCAAGTAAGTTTCCGCAGGACTATTCATGAATTCCCAGACTCAGAAGCTTTTCGTCGACGATCTGCACAAGCGGTACGGCGACAACGAGGTGCTCAAGGGCGTATCGCTGAAGGCGAACTCGGGCGACGTGATCAGCGTGATCGGCTCGTCCGGTTCCGGCAAGAGCACGATGCTCCGCTGCATCAACTTCCTCGAACAGCCCAACTCCGGCCGCATCTTCGTCGACGGCGAGGAAGTGCGCACCGCGCTCGACAAGACGGGCGCGCTGCGCGCCGCGGATTCGAAGCAGCTGCAGCGCGTGCGCACCAAGCTGTCGATGGTGTTCCAGCACTTCAATCTCTGGTCGCACATGAACGTGATCGAGAACGTGATGGAAGCGCCCGTCAACGTGCTCGGCATCCCGAAGAAGGAAGCCGAAGACCGCGCGCGCGAGTATCTCGAGAAGGTCGGTCTCGCGCCGCGCGTCGAGAAGCAGTATCCGTCGCACCTGTCGGGCGGCCAGCAGCAACGTGTCGCGATCGCGCGGGCGCTGGCGATGCATCCGGACGTGATGCTGTTCGACGAGCCGACGTCGGCGCTCGACCCGGAACTGGTCGGCGAAGTGCTGAAGGTGATGCAGAAGCTGGCCGAGGAAGGCCGCACGATGATCGTCGTCACGCACGAGATGGGCTTCGCGCGCAACGTGTCGAACCACGTGATGTTCCTGCACCAGGGGCGCGTCGAGGAAGAAGGCGTGCCGTCCGAGGTGTTCGCGAACCCGAAGAGCGAACGCCTGCGCGGGTTCCTGTCGGGCAGCCTCAAGTAACGCGCGCTCCTCCGCGTCGCACTGCACGAACGGGCGCCATGCGGCGCCCGTCTTGCGTTTACGCGACGTCCACCGGCGCGCCGTCGGCGAATGCACGCAACGCGTCGCCCGCGAGTCGGTAGCGCACCCATTCGCTCTGCGGCGCGGCGCCGACGCTTTCGTAGAAGCGGATCGCCGGCTCGTTCCAGTCGAGGACGCTCCATTCGAAACGCCCGCAGCCGGTATCCACCGCGACGCGCGCGAGCGCCTTCAGCAGCCGCAGCCCGGCGCCCGCGCCGCGAAAGCGCGGCGACACGTACAGATCCTCGAGATACAGGCCCTGACGGCCGAGCCACGTCGAATACGAGAAGAAATACACGGCGAAGCCGGCCGGCTCGCCGTCGACCTCGCAGATCAGCGCACGCGCGGGCGAACCTTCGCCGAACAGGCTGCGCTCGAGCGATGCAGGCGTCGCGACCACTTCATGCTCCGCCTTCTCGTAGATGGCCAGCTCGGTGATGAAACGCAGGATCTGCGGCACGTCGGCGACGGTGGCCGTACGGATGTCGATTTGCACGGTGGGGAGCCCTCCTTCGGCCCGGACTGAAAACGGAATGCGGCGGCGCTCGCTCGCGCAATCGCGCGTGACGCCGCCCGGATCGACATGCTACGTTCACGATACAACTGCAGGAAGTGCAGTTTCTTCATCCTGACATGAACATGATGCATCCAGAGCTGCGCCGTCTCGACCTGAACCTGCTGCTCGCGTTCGACGCGCTGTACCGCCACCGCTCGGTCGCGGCGGCCGCGCACGAGCTGGCGATGAGCCCGTCCGCGCTCAGTCACGCGCTCGCCCGGTTGCGCGAAGCGATCGGCGATGCGTTGTTCGTGCGCCTCGGCAACGAGATGCAGCCGACCGTGCGCGCCGACGACATCGCCACCTGGGCCGGGGATGCGCTCGACACGATGTCGAAGGGGCTCGCCCGCGCACGCCGCTTCGATCCCGCGCAAAGCGACCGCACGTTCGTGTTCGCCGCGAGCGACTACACGGCGTTCGCGGTGCTGCCGGCGTTGCTCGCGCGTATCGAGCAGGTCGCGCCGCGGCTGCGGATCCGCGTCGTCCACTCCGACCGGAAGATCTCGATCGACGAACTCGCGGCCGGCCGCATCGACTTCGCGCTCGGCTATCACGAGGAGTCGGCCGCCGACGCACCGGGCATCGAGGATTTCGACTGGTTTTCGGACGACTACGTGGTGATCGCGAGCACCACGCATCCGGACATCCGCCGCCGGCTGACGCTCGACCAGTACCTCGCGGCACGCCACGTCGTCGTCACGCCGTGGAACGAGTCGCGCGGCGTCGTCGACTACGTGCTCGACCGGCTCGGCCTCGCGCGGCAGGTCGCCGTGCAGTTGCCGAGCGTGCTGGCCGCACCGTTCGTGATCGCGGAATCGGCACTCCTGATGACGGTGCCGAACCGTGCCGCACAGGCGCTGCGCCACGCGGCGCCGATCCGCATCTTCCCCGCGCCGTTCGAGATCCCGCGCTACACGGTGAAGGTCTACTCGCACGCGAAGCATGCGCGCACCGACGCGCACCGATGGCTGCGCGCGCAACTGCTAGACGTCCGGGCGACGGGCGGTTGAGTTCGACGCTCCGGTGCGGCGCGCGGGGCGCCCGCCGCACCAGCGTTTCCGGCGCCCGGGCGGCGGCGGACCACCGCCAATTCATTACGAAATACTTACCAATTCCTCGCGTCCGGCGCTTACGCTCGTGCCCCGGCAACGTCAATAGTGACAATCCTTGACCCACCGGCGCCGAATCCGTGTCTCCCTTGTCTCACAAGGGTTTTCGGGGAATCGACGGCCCCTTGGGCACCCGCTGCGCACTGTGTTGCATGGCAAATTGGCGACACGTGTTAGTCAAACAACGATTTCCATCGCCACAAAATTGTATTTTTGCTAAATTAGTAACCAAAGTAGCAAAACGAAGTTCGTGAAATGTAGTTTAGCTTCACGACACAACAAGGAGACCCCGCAAGCCGACCCGGCCGCGCGGGACCGCTCAACGGTTTTCCGTCCGCTTGCCCGCGTGCCGCGCTTACCGGCCCTGCACGAGGTCTCCCTGGTTATCCCGCTTTTCGCTTTTGCCCGGCGCTCGCTGCTCCGGGCATCTCGTGCAGTCTGGGTTGACTTTTTGACAGGGTATGGAGGAGATGATGAAGAAAGCTTTGGTCGCGGCCGCGCTGATGGCTGCTGGGGTGGTTACGGCGCACGCGCAGAGCAGCGTCACGCTGTATGGTCGCCTGGATGCCGGCCTCGAGTACCTGAACGGCCTGCAGAACGGCCACCAAGTGCGCGCGGAAAGCGGCGACTGGGGCACGAGCCTGTGGGGCTTGAAGGGCAGCGAGGACATCGGCGGCGGCAACAAGGTCCTGTTCCACCTCGAAGGCGCGTTCAACACGATGACGGGCGGCTTCAGCGGCTCGATCTGGGATCGTTTCGCGACCGTCGGCATCTCCAACGACCGCTACGGTACGCTGCTGCTGGGTCGCGAACTCGCGATCGCGAACGGCGTGTGGGACTTCGATCCGCTGGGCCAGTCGAGCTGGTCGTCGGCATCGCTCGTGCGCGGCCGCAACTGGAATAAGACCAGCAACAACGTGTCGTACCAGTCGCCGCAGTTCTACGGCCTCGACTTCTACGGCCAGTTCGCGTTCTCGAACTCGACCAGCTTCAACGGCAACACGACGGCCGGCCAGCCTGGCCGTGCAGCCGGCGCACAGGTCACGTACACGAACTCGCTGTTCCAGTTGCGCGGCATCTACGACGAAACGCGCGACAGCAACGGCCGCTTCTCGGACGTGTTCAACTACTCGCGTGAATACTTCGCGGGCCTGAACGTGTTCCTCGGCCAGTTCAAGCTGCAGGCGGCTTACCAGTCGTCGCATGCTGACGGCAGCGGCGGCCCGGCCGTCAACAACGGCATCACCGGCACCCAGCAGGTCTGGGGCGGCGTGACGTGGCAGGCCACGCCGGCGGCAGCGCTGATCGCGGCCGTGTACCACGTGAACGCCAACCACGGCGGCGGCAACGCGAACATCTACACGGTCGGCGGTTCGTACAACATCTCGAAGCGCACGCTGTTCGACATGCAGGTCGCGACGGTGCGCAACAGCTCGACGGCCAACTTCGGCCTGAACGCGAACGGTGCAGGCACCGCCGTGTCGACGGGCAACCCGCATCCGGGCGGCAGCCAGACCGGCGTCTACGCCGGCATCCAGCACCTGTTCTGATCAGGCGCCGTCCAGAGAACGATTCGACAACACTTTCCACGCTGCTGCGAGAGGCGCGTATCGGTGCGGTACCCTCCCGGGTATCCGCACCGTTTTTTATTGGCGGTCCGGGATCGTGCGATCCGCGGCCCGATCTGCCCGATCTGCCGAACGGGCCGGATGCGGCGCTCAGACCGCCGCTTCGTTCTCTTCGCCGGTGCGGATGCGGATCACGCGCTCGACGTCCGACACGAAGATCTTGCCGTCGCCGATCTTGCCCGTGCGCGCCGCGCCGATCACCGCGTCGATCACCTGGTCGACCTGCGCTTCCGCGACGACCACCTCGATCTTCATCTTCGGCAGGAAGTCGACCACGTATTCGGCGCCGCGATACAGCTCGGTGTGCCCCTTCTGGCGGCCGAAGCCCTTCACTTCCGTCACGGTCAGGCCGGTGAGGCCCACTTCGGCGAGCGCTTCGCGGACTTCGTCCAGCTTGAACGGCTTGATGATGGCGGTGATGCGTTTCATGATGGTTGTCCCTCAATGCTCGTTTGGATGAAAAATCGCAATCCCGATTTTAAGCCGTAAGTGTAAGCCGTAAGCCGGCCGGCCGCGCACGGCGCGGCACGGCTCAGTCGAGACGTTCGGTAAAGCGTGACGTGATCGGATAGCGCCAGTCGCGCCCGAACGCGCGATGCGTGACGCGAATGCCGATCGGCGCCTGGCGGCGCTTGTATTCGTTGATCTTGATGAGCCGCGTCACGCGCGCGACGTCGGCCTCCGCATAGCCGGCCGCGACGATCTCCGCGAGCGGCCGGTCCTCCTCCATGTACATCCGCATGATCGCGTCGAGCACGTCATACGGCGGCAGGCTGTCCTGGTCCGTCTGGTTCTCGCGCAACTCGGCCGACGGCGCGCGCGTCAGGATCCGCTCGGGGATCACGTCGCGCAGCCCGTAGTCCGCAGTGGCGTTGCGATAGCGGCACAGCCGGTAGACCAGCGTCTTCGCGATGTCCTTGATCACCGCGAAGCCGCCGGCCATGTCGCCGTACAGCGTGCAGTAGCCGACCGCCATCTCGCTCTTGTTGCCGGTCGTCAGCACGATCGAGCCGAACTTGTTCGACAGCGCCATCAGCAGCGTGCCGCGGATGCGCGCCTGGATGTTCTCTTCCGTCGCGTCCTCCGCGCGGCCCGCGAATTCGCCCGCGAGCGCCGCGCGGAACGCGTCGAACATCGGCGCGATCGCGATCTCGTCATAGCGCACGCCGACGCGCCGCGCCATCTCCGCCGCGTCGGTGGTCGAGATGTCGGCCGTGTAGCGCGACGGCATCATCACCGCGCGCACGCGCTCGGGCCCGAGCGCGTCGCAGGCGACCGCGAGCACCAGCGCCGAATCGACGCCGCCCGACAGCCCGATCAGCACGCCGGGGAAACCGTTCTTGCCGATGTAGTCGCGCACGCCGGTCACGAGCGCGCGATAGACCTGCGCGTCGACCGGCAGCTCGGGCGCGATCGCACCCGGCAGCGGGCGCGCGCCGTCGAACTCGACGATCGCGTGCCCTTCGTCGAACTGCGGCATCTTCGCGACGAGCGCGCCCTCGCCGTCGAGCACGAACGAGCCGCCGTCGAACACGAGCTCGTCCTGGCCGCCGACGAGGTTCACGTACACCATCGGCAGCCCGGTTTCGCGGATCCGCGCGCGCAGGATGTCGATGCGCAGCGCTTCCTTGTTCATGTGGTACGGCGAACCGTTCGGGATCAGCAGCACCTGCGCGCCGGCGGCCTTCGCGATCTGCGCGGCCGACGCATGCCATGCGTCCTCGCAGATGATCACGCCGTATCTGACGCCGTCGAGCTCGAACACGAGCGGCTCGGTGTCGGTCGCGAAGTAGCGCTTCTCGTCGAACACGTCGGCGTTCGGCAGATCCTGCTTGCGGTAGGTGCCGACGATCTCGCCGCCGACGATCAGCGACACCGCGTTGTAGGTGTCGGCCGGCGGCACGCCGCGCTCGATCGGGCGGTTTGCATTACCATCGACGGCTGGCGCGTGCGGAGCGCCGCCCGACGGACCGCCGCCCGACGGATCGCCGCCCGCGCTCCGCAACGGATGGCCGACCAGCACCGCGAGCCCGTCGAACGCACGCAGCGCATCGGCGAGCGCGTCGAGCGCGGCGGCCGCCGCCGTGTAGAACGCGGGCCGCAGCAGCAGGTCTTCCGGCGGATAGCCGGACAGCGCGAGTTCGGGCGCGATCATCAGGCGCGCACCATCGTTGTGCGCGGCGCGGGCGGCCGCGACGATCCGCGCGACGTTGCCGGCGAAATCGCCGACGGTGACGTTGATCTGGGCGAGAGCGAGTCGGGTCTTCATGACGGGATCGGCGCAGCCCGGCGGCGCGCCCTGAACGGCTGACGAAAACGCCTCGGAAGCAGGCCACGGCGGCACGCATCCGGCGGCATCCAACTGTACGGATTCACGCTTGAAACACGAACGCATCGATTATCGCACGGGCATCCTGTCGTCCCCCGCGGAGGTGCCGGCCGACGAATGGAACGCGCTGCTCGAGCGCGACGCGCAGCCGACGCCGTTCCTGCGCCACGAATTCCTCGACGCGCTGCACGTCGCGCGCTGCGCGGTCGACGACACCGGCTGGTCGCCGCACTTCGTCACGCTGACCGACGCGCGCACCGGCCGGCTCGCGGCGGCCGCGCCCGTCTATGCGAAACAGCATTCGTACGGCGAATACGTGTTCGACTGGGCGTGGGCCGACGCGTACCAGCGCAACGGGCTGTCCTACTACCCGAAGCTGCTGTGCGCGGTGCCGTTCACGCCCGTGCAGGGCACGCGCCTGCTCGCGGCCGACGACGACGCGCGCCGCCGGCTCGCGGCCACGCTGCTCGCGTTCGCCGAGCAAAGCGACGTGTCGTCGCTGCACGTGCTGTTCCCGACCGGCGACGAGGCGCGGCTGCTCGAGTCGATGGGGATGATGCTGCGCGAAGGCGTGCAGTTCCACTGGCTCAACGACGGCTACCGCGACTTCGACGACTTCCTCGGCACGCTCGAGCAGAAGAAGCGCAAGAACATCCGCGCGGAACGTCGCAAGGTGCGCGATGCCGGCGTCACGTTCCGGCGGCTCGCCGGCGCTCAGATCACCGACGCCGACTGGCGCTTCTTCTCGCGCTGCTACCGGCAGACCTATCGCGAGCACTATTCGAGCCCCTACCTGAATCTCGACTTCTTCCGCGCGATCGGCGCGACGATGCCGGAGAACCTGCTGCTCGTGATCGCCGAAGCCGACGGCAAACCGATCGCGAGCTCGCTCGCCGTCTACCGGCGCGGCGCGAACGGCCGCGGCGGCACGCTGTACGGCCGCTACTGGGGCGCGCTCGAACATGTGCCCTGCCTGCATTTCGAAACGGCCTACTATCAGTTGCTCGAATTCTGCATCGAGGCCGGGCTCGACACGTTCGAGGGCGGCGCGCAGGGCGAGCACAAGCTCGCGCGCGGCTTCCTGCCGACCGTCACGCATTCCGCGCACTGGCTCGCGCACCCGGCGTTCTCCGATGCGGTCGCGCGCTTTCTCGAACGCGAGACCGAGCATATCCACGCGTACGTCGACGAACTGCGCGAGCACGATCCGTTCCGGCGGGGGCCGTGACGGCGGGCGCGAATCATGTCGCTTGCGGCGGCACGCGCCAATTCTGAGACACTGACGGCTTCGCATCCCGCCGCCTCCCCATGTCCTGGTTTCTGTATCTGATCGAGTGTGCCGACGACAGCGTCTACACCGGCATCACGACCGACGTCGCTGCGCGCTTCGACGAGCACGCATCCGGCAAGGGCGCGCGCTATACGCGCTCGCGCAAGCCGCGCGCGGTGCTCGCGTCGTTCCCGCTGCCCGACCGCTCGATCGCGTCGCGCGCCGAGTACTGGGTGAAGCGGCTGACCGCCGCGCAGAAGCGCGAACTGGCGGCAGGATTGCGGACGCTGGAATCGGTGCTGCCGGCTGTGGTGACGATCGACGGGGAAGTCGATGCGGACGGTTTGAAGGCCGGCACGCGGCGGCGGAAGAAAGTGAAGAAGGCGCCGCAGCCCGCCGAAATCACGATGCAGGCGGCCGAAACGGAACAACCCGTGAAGAAAGCCGCGAAGGCCGGTAGTGACGGGAAAGCACCCCGGTCCGGCAAGACCTCGAAGTCCGGGCAAAGCGCGCAGGCTCGTGCGAAGACGAAAGCAGCTCCAGCCAGCAAGCGCGCGACGAACGGCGACGCCGCCGAAGTAAAAAAGGCCTCGTCGCGCAGCACGGCGGCAAAGCAGGACAAGCCTGCCGTCAACTCGACGCCGAAACGGAAAGCGCCGGCCGCCGGCGGCAAGTCCGTCGCGAAGGCACGCGCCGGCAGCGCTTCGACATCGCCGGGGCGCCGCGGTACGTCGGCGGCCGGAAAGGCCAGAACCGAAGCCGTCGAAGCCGCTGCTCCGGCCACCACCGAGCGCGGCGCAACGGGCGCAATTCGCTCAACCGACTCAACGCGAGCGAAGCGTACGAAAACCTCGCCGAACGCCGGCTCCCAGCCCGCGCCCGCCCGCACGCGAAAGAACACCACCACCGGCGCCAAACCGCGCACAAAACAAAACCGCGCGGCCTCCTGAGGAGACACGCGCGGTTTGCGTTCCGAACGAACCGGCCGCGAGGCCGGCCAGCCGGCTTACTTCTTGTAGTTCGCGGCGCCGTCGGCGATTTCCTTGTGCGCGGCGTCGATGCCGGCCCAGCCTTCGACCTTCACCCACTTGCCCTTCTCGAGCGCCTTGTATTGCTCGAAGAAGTGCTTGATCTGGTCCTTCAGGTACTCGGGCACGTCGTCGATCGACTTCAGGTTCGCCGTCATCGGGCAGACCTTGTCGTGCGGCACCGCAACCAGCTTCGCGTCGACGCCCGACTCGTCGGTCATCTGCAGCATGCCGAGCACGCGCGAACGCACGATCGAGCCGGCCAGCAGCGGGAACGGCGTGATCACCAGCACGTCGACCGGATCGCCGTCGCCCGACAGCGTCTGCGGGATGTAGCCGTAGTTCACCGGATAGCGCATGCCGGTACCGATGAAGCGGTCGACGACGAGGAGACCCAGCTCCTTGTCCGCCTCGTACTTCACCGGATCGCTTTGCGCGGGGATCTCGATGATCACGTTGAAATCGTGCGGCAGGTCCTTGCCGGCCGGAACATGATTGAAGCTCATAGCGCTCTCTGTTGGTCGATGGAATTCGGGACAGGGGCGCCGCGGCCGTTGCACCGCCGCGGGCGTCCCCGCAGGGAATGCGCCATTATAGCCAATCGACCGGTGGCGTCCGGATGACGATCGGCGCGATAATCGTTCCGGATGTCCGGCCATCGAACCCCGGGTGATGTTGCATGGAAGCCGAGTGAGCGTTGAAGCGCCAACTCGGGTCGACCGCGAAGCATGGGACCCGAGTAGGCGCTAAAGCGTCAACCCGGGTCGACCGCGAAGCATGGGACCCGAGTAGGCGCTAAAGCGCCAACTCGGGTCGACAGGAGCACGCATGGAAGAAGCGAAGCACTTCATCGCAGGCGAATGGACGTTGCCCGCGCAACTGGAGACGATTCCGGTCGTCGACCCGTCCGACGGCCAGCCGTTCGCGACGATCGCGCGCGGCACCGCGCCCGACATCGAACGCGCGGTCGCCGCCGCCCGCGACGCGTTCGCGGGCCCGTGGGGCGCGGCGAGCGCCGCCGAGCGCGGCCGCGTGCTGATGCGGCTGTCCGCGCGCGTCGCCGACCATCTCGAGGAACTGGCCGCGATCGAGGCACGCGACACCGGCAAGCCGCTGAAGCAGGCGCGTGCCGACGCCGCCGCGCTCGCCCGCTACTTCGAGTTCTACGCGGGCGCCGCCGACAAGCTGCACGGCGAAACCCTCCCCTATCAGGCCGGCTACACGGTACTGACGGTGCGCGAGCCGCACGGCGTCACCGGCCACATCGTGCCGTGGAACTACCCGATGCAAATCTTCGGGCGCAGCGTCGGCGCGGCGCTCGCGGCCGGCAACGCATGCGTCGTGAAACCGGCCGAGGATGCGTGCCTGTCGGTGCTGCGCGTGGCCGAACTCGCCGCCGAAGCCGGGCTGCCGGCCGGTGCGCTGAACGTGGTCACCGGCCACGGCCATGAAGCGGGCGCGGCACTCGCGCGCCATCCCGGCATCGACCACATCTCGTTCACCGGCTCGCCCGCGACCGGCAAGCTGGTCACGCAGATGGCCGCCGAGAACCACGTGCCCGTCACGCTCGAACTCGGCGGCAAGTCGCCGCAGATCGTGTTCGCCGACGCCGATCTCGACGCGGCGCTGCCCGTGCTCGTGTCGGCGATCGTACAGAACGGCGGGCAGACCTGCTCGGCCGGCAGCCGCGTGCTGATCGAGCGCGCGGTGTACGAGCCGCTCGTCGAACGGCTCGCCACCGCGTTCAACGGGCTGCGGGTCGGCCCGAGCCGCGCCGATCTCGACTGTGGCCCGCTGATCAACGCGAAGCAGCAGCAGCGCGTGTGGGATTTCCTGTCCGACGCGCAGCACGACGGCATTCCGATGGCCGGGCACGGCCAGGTCGTCGCCGACGCGCCCGAAAGCGGCTTCTACCAGGCGCCCGCGCTGCTGCGCGACGTGCCGGCGTCGCACCGGCTCGCGCAGGAGGAAGTGTTCGGCCCGGTGCTCGCCGCGATGCGCTTCGTCGACGAAGACGAAGCGGTCGCACTCGCGAACGGCACGCCGTACGGCCTCGTCGCGGGCATCTGGACCCGCGACGGTGCCCGCCAGCTGCGTCTCGCGCGCCGCCTGCGTGCCGGCCAGGTGTTCATCAACAACTACGGCGCGGGCGGCGGCGTCGAGTTGCCGTTCGGCGGCGTCGGCCACTCGGGCCATGGCCGCGAGAAAGGCTTCGAGGCGCTGTACGGTTTCACGACGCTGAAGACGATCGCGATCCGGCACGGCTGAACCAGACGAACGCGGCCGGCAACGGACCGGCCGTGTCCCGCAGCACCCTGCACGCATCCAGCACAGGAGACACACCATGCGGTTGAGCGGCAAGACGGCCCTCGTCACGGGCGGCGGTTCGGGCTTCGGCGAAGGCATCGCGAAGACCTATGCGCGCGAAGGCGCGAACGTCGTCGTCAACGACCTGAACGGTGCGGCGGCCGAGCGCGTCGCGAGCGAGATCGCGCTGGCGGGCGGCAAGGCGATCGCGGTCGCGGGCGACGTGTCGAAGGACGCCGACTGGCGCGCGCTGCTGCAAGCCGCGCTCGACGATTTCCATTCGGTGCAGATCGTCGTGAACAACGCCGGCACCACCCATCGCAACAAGCCGGTGCTCGACGTGACGGAAGCCGAGTTCGACCGCGTGTACGCCGTCAACATGAAGAGCCTGTTCTGGAGCGTGCAGACCTTCGTTCCGTATTTCCGCACGCAGGGCGGCGGCGTGTTCGTGAACGTCGCGTCGACGGCAGGCGTGCGGCCGCGCCCGGGCCTCGTCTGGTACAACAGCACGAAGGGCGCGATGATCACCGCGAGCAAGTCGCTCGCGGCCGAGCTCGGCGCCGACCGGATCCGCGTGAACTGCATCAACCCGGTGCTCGGCGAGACGGGCCTGATGACCGAGTTCATGGGCTGCGAGGACACGCCGGAGAATCGTCGCCGGTTCCTCGCGACGATTCCGCTCGGCCGCTTCTCGACGCCGCAGGACATCGCGAACGCGGCCCTGTACCTCGCATCCGACGAAGCCGAGTTCATCACCGGCGTCTGTCTCGAAGTCGACGGCGGGCGCTGCATCTAGCCGCACGGCCGTGATGGCGCCGCGCCGGCAGCGCCGGCCGGCGCCGCATCCACGCATCGTCATTGCTTCGCACGACACCGGATCGGGCGCCGCCGCGCCGGCTCCGGCCACCACAAGAAAGGACAGGAGACAACATGGCAACATCGACGCAGTCGCTGCCGGGCTCGTCCGGCGCATTCGAGGAAGCAACCTACCGCAAGGTGTCCTGGCGGCTCACGCCGCTCCTGCTACTGTGCTACGTGGTCGCGTATCTCGACCGCGTGAACGTCGGCTTCGCGAAGCTGCAGATGGCGAGCGACCTGAATCTCAGCGATACCGTCTACGGGCTCGGCGCCGGGATCTTCTTCTTCGGCTACTTCCTGTTCGAAGTGCCGAGCAACATCATCCTGCACAAGGTCGGCGCACGCGTCTGGATCGCGCGCATCATGGCGACGTGGGGCGTGATCTCGATCCTGACGATGTTCGTCACGACGCCCGCGATGTTCTACGTGATGCGCTTCCTGCTCGGCGTCGCCGAGGCCGGCTTCTTCCCTGGCGTGATCCTGTACCTCACCTACTGGTATCCCGCGCACCGGCGCGGCCGGATGACGACGTTCTTCATGACGGCAGTCGCCTTGTCCGGGGTGATCGGCGGACCGATCTCCGGCTTCATCCTGAAGGCGTTCAACGGCGTGAGCGGCTGGCACGGCTGGCAATGGCTGTTCCTGCTCGAAGGGATCCCGTCGGTGCTGGCCGGCGTGCTGGTGTTCTTCGCGCTCGACGACCGGATCGCGAAGGCCAAATGGCTCACCGACGACGAAAAGGCGCTGCTCACGCGCAACGTCGACGCGGAGGAAGCGACCAAGGAAGACCTGCCGCTCGGCGCGGTGATGGCGAGCCCGCGCGTGTGGCTGATGGCGCTCATCTACTTCTCGTTCGTGATGGGGCTGTACGGCGTCGGCTTCTGGCTGCCGACGATCATCAAGGCGACCGGCGTGACCGACACGTTCATGATCGGGCTGCTGTCGGCGGTTCCGTATGCGGCGGCGGTGGTCGCGATGATCCTGATCGCGCGCAGCGCTGACAAGCGCCGCGAACGACGCTGGCACCTGGCGATTCCGGCCGCGTTCGGCGCGCTCGGGCTCGTGCTCTCGGTGATCTGGGCGCACCAGACGGCGCTCGCGATGCTCGGCCTCACGCTCGCGACGATGGGCATCCTGACGACGCTGCCGCTGTTCTGGAGCCTGCCGACCGCGTTCCTCGGCGGCGCGGCGGCCGCGGCGGGCATCGCGATGATCAACTCGATCGGCAACCTCGCGGGCTTCCTGAGCCCGTACATGATGGGCTGGCTCAAGCAGGCGACGGGCGCCAACGACGCGGGCATGTACATGCTCGCCGGGTTCCTCGTGCTTGGCGGGCTGCTCGCGCTATCGGTGCCGAAGCGGCTCGTCGACAAGTGACGTGACGTGACGCGGCGCGCCGCGATGCGGTTCGTCGCGGGCGAAGACGACTTGCCGCGCCGGCTCCGCGCGTAGCGTCCAGTCCGGCGAGGCGAGAGCGCATAAGAGAAGCCCCGAAGGCCATCCGGCGTTCGGGGCTTTTTTACGCGCGGCGGGCGAGCGCCGCCGCGTCAGACCACGGTGATCGCGAGCGCGCTTTCGCGGTAGTGCTTCGCCGCCTTGTCGGTTTCGCCGAGATGCTCGAACAGGCGTGCGAGCGCACGGTGCGCACGCACCTTCAGCGCCTCGTTGTCGGCCTGCTTCAGCGCGGCTTCGAGGAACGACTGCGCCTTGCCCCACAGCTGCTGCTGCTGGCAGAGACGGCCGAGCGCGAACAGCAGGTCGGCATCGTCCGGGTGATCCTTCTTCCAGCCTTCGGCCTTCTGGATCAGCGGCAGCGCATCGCCGCCGGCCGTGTCCGGATAGCGGCGCAGCAGGCGCGCATCCCAGTTGTGCGCGAGCGCGTCCTCGACGATGCGGCGCGCTTCGGTGCGGCGTTCGAGCGTCACCAGCAGCTCGGCCGCGAGATCGGCCAGGCGCGGCGATTGGCGTTCGAGCGGCGACAGCGACTGCCACACCTCGAGCAGTGCGTCCGGGTCGTGCCGGCGTTCGCGCAGCAGGTTCTCCGCCGCCTGCTGGCGCAGCCGCACGGCCGCGGCCGGATGCAGCGCCTCGCGTTTCTCGAGCGCCTTTGCGAGCTTCAGCACCTCGGCCCAGTTCTTCAACTGCTGCTGCGCGCGCAGCGCGACCTGCTGCGCATGGATGCGCTTGCCGCCCGCCTGCAGGTCGGCCAGCGCGGCGAGCGCGCCGTCGGCATCGCGCGCATCCGCGCGCATGTCGGCCGCGGCGAGCAGCCGTGCGTCCTGCCATTCCGGCGCGTCGACCTTCGACAGCCAGTCGTCGCGGCGCGTGTACTCGTGCATCCGGTGCGCGGCGGTGGCCCCGACGAGACTCGCGGCGCCCTGGTTCGCATCGACCGCGAGCGCGTCGCGCGCGGCCTTCTCGGCGCGCGAGAAGCGGCCCGCATACAGGTTCGCGATCGCGTCGCGCAGCGACGCCTGCGCCTTCTCGTTGCGCGAACGCGCACGATACGCGGCGACCCGCTGCGGCATGCGCCAGATGTTGCGCACGATGCGCAGCAGCGCGTACACGACGATGAACAGCACGACGATGGAGATCACGAACAGGTTCAGCGACACGTCGACCCGGTACGGCGGATAGACGAGCAGCACCTGCCCCGCGTCGAAATGGCCGACGGTGGCGAGTGCCGCGGCGATCGCGAACAGGATCGCGAGCCAGACGATTCCTCGAAGCGTCATCGTTACCCCCGGCTCTTGAACTGCTGAACGGCGTTCAGGCTCGTGTTCAGGTTCGGCACCGCAACCGTCAGCGATGCACCGTCGACCTGCTTGAGCAGATCCTCGACGGTCTGCGTGTCCTTCGATGCCTGGTCGAAATACTTGCCGAGCGACGCCTGCGCGGCGTGCAGGTCGGCCTTCATCGCGCCGTCGTTGCGCGCGAGCAGCGACAGCCGCGCCGTGAGCAGGCGCAGCTTCACGTTCTCGCGCACGAAGTAGCCCTGGTCGGGCGACGCGAGCATCGCGTCGGCATTGTCGATCCGGCGCACCTGCACGAGGCCCTTCAGCTGCTCGCCGAGGCCGGCCGAGAAGTCATGCCACCACACCTTCCAGCGCGGCGTGTCGGCTGCCACCGGCGACGCGGCCTCGGCCGGAGCGGCCTTCGGCGACGCGTGCGGAACCGTCGCCTCGCCCGACAGCGGCAGCGCGTCGATCTTCGCGATCGCGTCGTCGAGCTTGATCGCGAGGCCCGTTAGGTCGGCCGACGGCGCGGCCTTCAGCTTCTCGATGTCCTGCGCGAGCGCCTTGCGCACCGTGACGGCCTGCGCGCTCTGCGACGTCGCGAGTCGCGCGTCGGCATTCTGCAGCGCGATCAGCGCGAGCTGCGTGTTGCCGGTGAGCTGCAGTTGCTGGCTCGCGCTCGACAGCATCTGATCGACTTCCTCGAGCATCCACGCGTCGCGGTTGCGCGACAGGTCCTGGTATTGCTGCTGCAGCGCCTGCTGCGCGCTCTGCGCGTCGGCGAGCTTGCCGTCGAGCTGCGCGAGCTGCGTGTCGACCTGGTGCGTGCCCGCGAGCGCCTGCTCGGTCTTCATGCGGATCTCGGCCGTCTGCGCATCGAGCGCCTTCTGGCGTGCGACGAACGAATCGTCGAGCCGGTCGACCTTGCGGTTCAGCGCATAGCCGCCGGCGCCCGCCGCGCAGCCGAGCACGACGACGACGAACCACAGCACCGCGCTGCCGCCGCGGCGCGCAGGCGGTTCGGACGCCATATAGGCGGGACGGGACGGCGGTGCGGAAGCAGCGGCCGGCTGGGAAGCGACGCTTTTGGAATCGTTGGTATCTGTCATGCGTTTAGTCACCGGTGCGGCTGTCGCCGGTTGGACGGCCTCGTCGGCCATCGTTCGAAACGCGCGGACGATGCGCTCATCGCCCGCGCCGGTCAGCGTAATCCTATCAAAACCCAGTGCGCGCGCGGTCTGCTCGATGCGCGGGTGCGGCGTCACGAGCGGCGCGTGCTTCAGCGCCTCGATCTCGGCGTCGTTCAGGTGCGTGCGCGCGAGTTCGTGCAGGTTGCGCACGCCCTCCGAGCTCGTGACGAGCCACGCGTGCGGCGCGCCGGCGAGCAGCGCATGCACGCGCTCCCACGCGCCGACGCGCGGCTCGGGCACGACGCGCCGGTACGCGGCCACCAGCGTGACGTCCGCGCCGGCTTCGCGCAGCCGCTCGGCGAGCCATTCGCGCCCGCCGTCGCCGCGCACGATCAGCACGCGCTTGCCCGCCAGCGCCTGTGCGCCGCCGAACGCGGTCTCGATGCTCGCGAACAGGTTTTCCGAATCGTAATGCGGGACGCCGCCGTCGGCGGGCGCCTGCGGCGCGATCACGCGATGCGCGGGCGCCGCGATGCCGTGGCGCTCGAGCGCCGCGACGCTGCCGGGCCCGACGACGCCGACCGGCAGTGCATTCGGCCAGATCGCGCCGTACTGCGCGAGTGCGCGGTCGATCGCGTTCGGCGACACGAAGATCACGAGCGCGTAGTCCGCGAGCGCCGCGAACGCGGCATCGAGCGGCGCCGGATCGTCGACCGGCGCGATGTCGATCAGCGGGAATTCGAGCACGTCGCAGCCGGCCTCGGCCAGTTGGGCCGCCAGCGCGGCCGACTGGCCGTCGGGGCGCGTCAGGACGGCGGTGAACGCACGCGCGCCGCCTGCCATCAGGCGTCGCCCTTGCCGGCCTGCGAGCCTGCGAGCAGTGCCTTGACGATGTCGAGCGCACCCTGCGCCTCGAGCTCGTCGGACACCGCGCGGCCGAGCGCGAGCGCATCGGCGACGGTCATCACCGCGCCGCACTCCTCGGCGGTCAGCACGCGCCGGCCGTCGGTCGTCGACACGCGGCCCGTCAGGTACAGCTCGCCCGCGCGCCACTCCGCGTGCGCGGCAAGCGGCACCTCGCAGCTGCCGCCGAGCGCGCGCGACACCATCCGCTCGGCCTCGACCGCGAGCGCGGTCTGCGGGTCGTGCAGCGGCGCGAGCCATCCGGCGACGTCCGTGCGGTGCGCGGCGATTTCGATGCCGAGCGCGCCCTGGCCGGCGGCCGGCGGGCTGTCCTCGACGTCGATCAGCGCGCGGATCCGCGCTTCGAGGCCGAGACGCTTCAGGCCCGCGGCCGCGAGGATGATCGCCGCGTAATCGCCGCGATCGAGCTTCGACAGGCGCGTGTCGAGGTTGCCGCGCAGCGGCAGCACGTCGAGGTGCGGATAGCGCGCGCGCAGCATCGCCTCGCGGCGCAGGCTCGACGTGCCGACGACGGCGCCGGCCGGCAGCGCGTCGAGCGACGCGTAGTCGTTCGACACGAACGCGTCGCGCGGATCCTCGCGCTCCATGATCGCGGTCAGCGCGAAACCGTCGGGCAGCGCCATCGGCACGTCCTTCAGCGAATGCACGGCGAGGTCGGCACGGCCGTCGGCGAGCGCATTCTCCAGCTCCTTCACGAACAGGCCCTTGCCGCCGACCTTCGACAGTGTGCGATCGAGAATCTGATCGCCACGGGTCGTCATCCCGAGGATTTTCACGTCACAAGCTGGATATAATTTGCGCAGCGCATCACGCACATGTTCGGCTTGCCACATCGCCAGGCGGCTCTCGCGCGAAGCGATCGTCAGCGTCGCGGGAGCTTGTGCCGCAAGAGTCTCGGAATTCATTGCTGGAACATCGAAGGACGGGATTGAAGATCGAACAATGGTAGCACGCACGCCCCGGCCCGCCCGGGCCCGGAGCCTGCGCCCGCCGCGCTTCGGCGCAGGCGGCGACACCGATGCGCGGATGTGCCGCACGTAGCTGGTTGCTTGACCGCAGTTCCCGTAGTTTCCGCAGTCCCCGCAGTCCCCGCAGTCCCTTTTGACTCGAGCTTTCCCAAGGAAACCCATCGTGAAGTCTTCCGGATCGGCGCGTACGGCGCGCCGCAATGCTGCCCTGCCCTCCTCCGATGCCCCGACGGGCACCATCGCCACCGCCGCGAACGGCCGTGCGAAAACGGCAACGAAACCGAAAGACCCGATACGTCAGACAAAACGCGCGATCAAATCCGCCGCCCCGGCCGCCCGCAAGGCCGGCGCGGCGAAGCCCGGCGCCCGCACGCGCGAGGACAAGGACGGTCCGCTGTTCGAGGACATCCGCTACCTCGGCCGCCTGCTCGGCGACGTGGTGCGTGAACAGGAAGGCGACACCGTGTTCGACGTCGTCGAGACCATTCGCCAGACGGCGGTGAAGTTTCGCCGCGAGGACGACAGCGAGGCCGCGCAAACGCTGGAGAAGAAGCTGCGCAAGCTGACGCCTGAGCAGACGGTGAGCGTCGTGCGCGCGTTCAGCTATTTCTCGCACCTCGCGAACATCGCGGAAGACCGCCACCACAACCGCCGCCGCCGCATCCACGCGCTGGCCGGCTCCGCGCCGCAGCCCGGCACCGTCGCATACGCGCTCGAGCAGCTGAAGACGACCGGCAACGCGTCGAAGCGCCTGCTGCAGCGCTTCTTCGACGATGCGCTGATCGTGCCGGTGCTGACCGCGCACCCGACCGAAGTGCAGCGCAAGAGCATCCTCGACGCGCAGCACGACATCGCGCGCCTGCTCGCCGAGCGCGACCAGGAGCTGACCGCGCGCGAGCGCCAGTACAACGAATCGATGCTGCGCGCGCGCGTGACCGCGCTGTGGCAGACCCGCATGCTGCGCGACGCGCGCCTGACGGTCGGCGACGAGATCGAGAACGCGCTGTCGTACTACCGCGCGACGTTCCTCGACGAACTGCCCGCGCTGTACGGCGACATCGAGGCCGCGCTCGCCGAGCACGGCCTGTCCGCGCGCGTGCCGGCGTTCTTCCAGATGGGCAGCTGGATCGGCGGCGATCGCGACGGCAACCCGAACGTGACCGCCCCGACCCTCGAAGAAGCGATCAACCGCCAATCCGCGGTGATCCTCGAACACTATCTGGAACAGGTGCACAAGCTCGGCGCCGAGCTGTCGGTATCGAACCTGCTGGTCGGCGCGAACGACGCGGTGAAGGCGCTCGCGGCCGCGTCGCCCGACCAGTCGCCGCATCGCGTCGACGAACCGTATCGCCGTGCGCTGATCGGCATCTACACGCGGCTCGCCGCGAGCGCGCGCGTGCGGCTCGGCGAAGGCACGGTGCCGGTACGCAGCGCCGGCCGCGGCGCGCCGCCGGTGCGCGCGGTGCCGTACGCCGATTCCGAAGCCTTCGTCGCCGACCTGAAGGTGCTGACCGCCTCGCTCGACGAGCATCACGGCGCGTCGCTCGCCGCACCGCGCCTTACGCCGCTCGTGCGCGCGGCCGAAGTGTTCGGCTTCCATCTCGCGAGCATCGACCTGCGCCAGAGCTCCGACATCCACGAAGCCGTGGTCGCCGAGCTGTTCGCGCGCGCCGGCGTCGAAGCCGACTACGCGGCGCTCGCCGAGGAAGACAAGCTGCGCGTGCTGCTGGCTGCGCTTGCCGATCCCCGCCCGCTGCGCTCGCAGTACCTCGAATACTCGGCGCTCGCGCAGAGCGAGCTCGGCGTGTTCGAGAAAGCCCGCGAGGTCCGCGCGCAATTCGGCGCGCGTGCGGTGCGCAACTACATCATCTCGCACACGGAAACCGTCAGCGACCTCGTCGAGGTGCTGCTGCTGCAGAAGGAAACGGGCCTGCTCGAAGGCACGCTCGGCCACCATGCGAAGAACGGCCTGATGGTGATTCCGCTGTTCGAGACGATTCCCGACCTGCGCGACGCCGCGCGCATCATGCGCGAATACTTCGCACTGCCGGGCATCGACGCGCTGATCGCGCACCAGGGCGCCGAACAGGAAGTGATGCTCGGCTACTCGGACAGCAACAAGGACGGCGGCTTCCTCACGTCGAACTGGGAGCTGTATCGCGCGGAACTCGCGCTCGTCGACCTGTTCCGCGAACGCAAGATCACGCTGCGCCTGTTCCACGGCCGCGGCGGCACGGTCGGCCGCGGGGGCGGCCCGACCTACCAGGCGATCCTGTCGCAGCCGCCGGGCACCGTGAACGGCCAGATCCGCCTGACCGAACAGGGCGAGGTGATCGCGAGCAAGTTCGCGAACCCCGAGATCGGCCGGCGCAACCTCGAGACGGTGGTCGCCGCGACGCTCGAGGCGTCGCTGCTGCCGCAATCGAACGCGCCCGCGCAACTGCCCGCGTTCGAAGCCGCGATGCAGACGCTGTCCGACGCCGCGATGGCGTCGTATCGCGCGCTCGTCTATGAAACGCCCGGCTTCACCGACTACTTCTTCTCGTCGACGCCGATCACCGAGATCGCCGAGCTGAACATCGGCAGCCGCCCGGCCTCGCGCAAGCTGCAGGATCCGAAGAACCGCAGGATCGAGGATCTCCGCGCGATCCCGTGGGGCTTCTCGTGGGGCCAGTGCCGGCTGCTGCTGACGGGCTGGTACGGCTTCGGCAGCGCGGTGAACGCGTATCTCGACGGCGCGCAGGACGCGGCCGAGCGCACGAAGCGCGTCGCGCTGCTCAGGAAGATGAACAAGACCTGGCCGTTCTTCGCGAACCTGCTGTCGAACATGGACATGGTGCTCGCGAAGACCGATCTCGCGGTCGCGTCGCGCTACGCGCAGCTGGTCGCCGACCGCAAGCTGCGCAAGCACGTGTTCGAGCGGATCGTCGCGGAATGGGAGCGCACGTCGCAGGCGCTCGCGGAAATCACCGGGCACGAAGGCCGCCTCGCGACCAACCCGCTGCTCGCGCGCTCGATCAAGAACCGCTTCCCGTATCTCGATCCGCTGAACCACCTGCAGGTCGAGCTGATCAAGCGTCACCGCGCGGGCGACTCGAACGCGCGGCTGCGCCGCGGGATTCACCTGACCATCAACGGGATCGCGGCCGGCCTGCGCAACACGGGCTGATCCGAGCGCGGTGCGGGCCTGCCCCGCGCCGCGCCGTCATCGCGAAACGACAGCCGCAAAACGAAAGCCGCGATACGCGACCACGCGTATCGCGGCTTTTTTCATCGAACGGCGCGACGGCACCGGCCGCCGTGCCGTCCCTCGCGCTCATTGCGCGTCGATCAGCAACGCGTCGTGCTCGAACGAGCCGTCAGGCTGCACCGCGTAGTAGCCGTGCACCTCGTCGGGCGCATGCGCCCACAGCGCACGAATGCCCGCGACGCTGTCGGCCGGCGTGCGGATCCGCTCGACCCACGTTGCGAAATCGATCGGCAGGCGCCAGCGGCTCTGCACGTGCGCGTCGAACCCGGCGTCGCGGAACATCGCGAGCCATTCGTCGGCTCGGTAGTCGCGCACGTGCGACGCATCGCGCAGTACTTCCGCGGCCTGCAGATACGTGTCGAGCAGCGGATGGTCGTTGCCCGCGATGTCGATCATCAGCACGCGGCCGCCGGGCTTCAGCACGCGGCGCACCTCGGCAAGCGCCGCGCGCACGTCGTGCCAGTGGTGCGCGCTCATCCGGCTGACCACCCAGTCGAAGGTGCGCCCGTCGAACGGCAGTTGCTCGGCCGGGCCCTGCTGCGTGCGGATGTTCGCGAGCCCGCGCGCGCGCGCGGCGGCATCGACGATCGCGAGCATCGGCGCGGCGAGATCGTACGCGACCACGTCGCGCACGTGCGGAGCAACCGCGAAGCTCGCGTGGCCGGCGCCGCAGCCGAGATCGAGCACCGCGGCTTCGGGCGTCGCGCGCACGGCGTCGGCCAGCGCCTGCAGATCGGCACCCGTCGCGTGGACCGTGCTCGTCAGGTAGGCGGCGGCCGTCGTGCCGAATGCGTCGGCGACCTGGTCGTGGTGTTTCATCGTTCGCTCCTTCCTTGGGTGGGGTGCTCGCTGCCTGTCAGCGCGCGAATCGCTACAATAGGGCCGCGCTTGTACCAGTACAAGTTAAGCAGTTATTCTGGTATTTGTTACACCTGCCTGATCCTTGCCGCGCACTCAGCGCCCCTTTTCAGCCGTTTCCGCATGAACCAGCCGTCGTCCGCCCCCACCCCGCCCCTCGATGCGACGCCCGCCCGCGCGCTCGGCGAATTCATCCGCGCACACCGCGAGCGGCTGTCGCCGCAGGCCGTCGGCCTGCCGCCCGGCCCGCGCCGCCGCACGCCGGGGCTGCGGCGCGAGGAAGTCGCGCAGCTGTGCGGCGTCAGCCCGACCTGGTACACGTGGATCGAGCAGGGCCGCCCGGTGTCGGCGTCGGCCGACGCGCTCGCGCGGATCGCCGTCGCGCTGCAGTTGTCGAAAGCCGAACGCGCGTACCTGTTCGAACTGGCCGCACAGCGCGATCCGGCCGAGCCCGACGTCGCGGCCGGCGACCTGCCGCCGACGCTCGCCGCCACCGTCGCCGCGATCGCCACGCCGGCGTACGTGCTCGACCGGCAATGGAACGCGCTCGCATGGAACGCGCCGGCCGCCGCGCTGTTCACGGGCTGGCTCGACGACGAGCACGATCGCAACCTGCTGCGCTTCACGTTCATGGCGCCGGCCGCGCGCACGCTGATCGTCGACTGGGAAACCCGCGCGCGCCGGCTCGCAGCCGAATTCCGCGCCGACTCGATCCGCCACCTCGCCGATGCGCCGACCCGCGCGCTGATCGACGCGCTGATGGCCGGCAGCGATGCCTTCGCGCAGTACTGGGCGTCGCAGGACGTATTCGAGCGCGAAGGCGGCCTGCGCGAATTCGACCATCCGGCCGACGGCCGCCTCGTGTACCAGCAGATCACGCTGAAACCCGCGCACCGTGAGGACCTGAAGCTGGTCGTGCTCGTGCGCGATTGACGCGGCTCAGAAGCTGATCGTCGCGGTGATGGTGTCGCTGTAGTTGCCGGGTGCCGGTGTCGCCTGTGCAGGTACGCGGCCGTATATCGCGATCGCCTGCGCGAATCCGCTGCCGGTTCCGGTCGCCATCGTCGTGCCGCCGGTGCCGTCGCCCCACGGCTGCGTGTGGCCGCTGTCCTGATAGAGCTGATAGGCGACCGAGCCGCCGCCCGTGCGCTGCATCGTCCGAGCGGCGACACTGCCGCTGGCGCCGCCGTTCAACGCGATCTGGAATGCATCGCCGTTCGTGCACCGCGCACTGATCGAGCCGCTCGCGGTCAGCGCCGACGCCAGCACGCCCGACGCCGGAAACGCAACGCCGGTCGCGCTGATGATGCAGTTGTTGATGACGGTGGCCGTGGCCGTAACGGTCATCGTGCCGGCCGTCGACTGCGACGCGCACGGCGTCGGCAGCACGCCGAGCAGCGAAAAACTGTAGCTGTAGGCGGCCTGGTTGCCGCTGAAACTCTGCGAATAGACCGTGCTGGCATTGTTCACGGTCGGCACGGTGGGCTGGTTCGACGCAATGCGGCCATAGATGGTCACGTTCGTACTGGCGGACGTGCCGAGCAGCGGCTTCGTCAACGAGACGGATATCGGCGTCGTGCCGGTGCTGACGGCGCCCCAGGGCTGCGAATAGCCCGCGTCCTGATACAGGTCGTACTGCATCTGGTTCGCCCCGTTGCTCAGGTAGCGCGGGCTCGTGCCGCCGAGATTCACGCATACGAGCACGCCGGTGTTCAGGCTCAGCACGTCCCACGTGCAACTCACGGTCATCGTGCTGTTGGTCGTATAGGCCTGCTGCGTAATCGGGCTGACCGAGCCGAAGCTCGGCACCGGCGGCGTCACCGAACACGTGTCCGCGCGAGCCGGCAGCCACGGCATGCCGAGCAGCGCGGCCAGCAACAGGCACGATAGCGCGCGCATCCAGCGGCGCGCCGTGTCGACTCCTTGATCCGCCATGCATTCCCCCGAAATTGCCCGCCCGTTCGATCCGGCTTCCAGCCCGGGCAGCGCCCCCATGGTATCCGTCCGCGCAGCGATCATTCGCATTGTTGCTTGATCCATGTCAAAAGCGCCGATGGCATTCCGCGAGGAACCGCGGACAATGCGCTCCGGATCGGCGTTTTCTCCAATGCGCGCGACCGAGTCCGTGGAGTAGTCTTGCACCAACGACAGAGCGGTAACGGCGACCGGCGACAGACCACGCGGCAGGCACTCCGCGGCCGGGCGACCCCATTAAACGGCAGGAGACAATCATAATGAACGATTCCCGACGTCGTGTTCTTTCAGCCATGCTCGCGGCCACCTTCGCATTCGCGCCCGCGCTGCAGCCCGTCACCGTTGCCGCAGTCTATTCGAACGGCACCGCCACCGCCCAGTTCAACGTCACGCTCACGATCCAGGCCAACTGCGCGATCTCCGCGAACCCGCTTGCATTCGGCACGTCCGGCGTGCTCACGTCGGCACTCAACCAGCAGACCACGGTCTCCGTCACCTGCTCGAACTCGACGCCATACAACATCGGACTCGACGCCGGCTCGGTCAGCGGCTCGACGGTCGCCAGCCGGCTGATGGGCGGGACGACGAGCGGCAATACCGGCACGACGGTCGGCTACCAGCTCTACCAGGACTCGGGCCACACGACGATCTGGGGCAACACGCAAGGCACCGACACGGTCGGCGGCACCGGCACCGGTTCCGCGCAACTGCTGAACGTGTACGGCCAGGTACCTACGCAAGCGACGCCGAAGCCGGACACCTATCAGGCCGCCGTCACCGCCACCGTCTACTTCTGACGCGCCGTGGCATCGTTCCCGCGCGCCCTGGTCGCGCTGTGCGTCGCGTCGGCGTGCGCGGCCGCATCCGCCGCCACGCTGCAGATCATGCCCGTGACGATCGAGCTGCCGCCCTCGGCCGCCGCCGCGAGCATGACGCTCAGCAATCCGGGCGGACAGCCGATCTACGGCCAGGTCCGCGCCTATCGCTGGACGCAGGAAAACGGCGACGACGTGATGACGCCGACCGATGCGCTCGCCGCCTCGCCGCCGCTGTTGCAAATCGGCGCGAACGCCGAGCAGTTGATCCGGCTCGTGCGCACGGGGCGCGGCGCGCCGGCCGCCGAGGAAAGCTATCGCGTATTGATCGACGAACTGCCCTCGCCCGGTACGCCGGTCGAGAACGGCATCACGATCCGGCTGCGCTATTCCGTGCCCGTATTCGTCGAGCCCGAAGGCACCCGGGCAGCGCCGCGCCTCGACTGGCGCGTCGAGCGCGACGGATCCGGCACGCGGCTCGCGGTCGCCAACCGCGGCGAACGTCGTGCGCAGATTGCCGCGGTTCGGCTCGTCGACGCGCGCGGCACCGTGCACGACGTCACGCGCGGCCTGCTCGGCTACGCGCTCGCGGGCAGCACGCGACGCTGGCCGCTCAAGCTGGATGCGGGCGCGGCGGGATTCGTCAGGATCCAGGCGACCGTCAACGCGCAGCCGGTCGAGGCCCGGCTGACATCGCCCTGATCCACGCCGGAGGATCGCACGACGTTGCCCGTTCCGACGACGAGCACGGCCCTCCGGGCTGCCTGCCCCGCGCGACATGCCCGGCCCGCCGCTGCTGCGCTTTCGCTGGCGTTTTCACTGGCACTCGCGCTGGCCGTGCACGCAGGCGCCGGATGCGCACAGACGGCGCCGCAGGCGGCAGCGGCAGCGGCAGCCGCGCCTGCTCGGGACACACTGTTTCTCGACGTGTCGCTCAACGGTGAACCGACGCACCGGATCGCACGCTTCCAGCAAATCGACGGCCGGCTGTACGCGGCGTCCGCCGACCTGAACGACCTGGGCATCGCGACCGGCGACCGGGCGACCGCGCCGTCGAACACGCCCGTCGCGCTCGACACGCTCGCGGGGCTGCGCTACGACTACGACGCGGGCCGGCAGACGCTCGACCTGCGGGTGCCCGACGCGCTGCGCATCCCGCACACGTTCGATACGCGCGCGCTCGCGGCCGCGCCGCCCGCCACCTCCGGCCGCGGCTTCGTGCTGAACTACGACGCCTACGCGCAGACCGTCGCCCATGCGCCGCTCGCGGTCTGGAGCGAGGCGCGCTATTTCGATCCGGCCGGCGTATTCAGCAGCACCGGCATCGCGTACCTGTACGACGACCGCCGGCGCTACGTGCGCTACGACACGTCGTGGAGCCACTCGAACCCCGGCACGCTCACGACGACCCAGATCGGCGACACGATTTCGTCGTCGTTGTCATGGACGCGCTCGCTACGCCTCGGCGGCGTGCAATGGCGCAGCAACTTCGGCCTGCGCCCCGACCTCGTCACGTTTCCGGTACCTGCGCTGTCCGGCAGCGCGGTCGTGCCGACCTCGGTCGACCTGTACGTGAACAACGTGCGCCAGTTCAGCGGCGACGTGCCGAGCGGGCCGTTCGTGATCAACAGCGTGCCCGGGATCACCGGCGCAGGCAACGCGACGGTCGTCACGCGCGACGCGCTCGGCCGCTCGATCGCGACGTCCATTCCGCTGTACGTCGATACGCGCCTGCTCGCGCCCGGCCTCGCCAGCTATTCGGCGGAAGCCGGGTTCCTGCGCCGCGCCTATGGCGACGATTCGTTCGACTATGCGCGCACACCGGCGGCGAGCGGCTCGCTGCGCTACGGCATCAGCGAGCGGCTGACCGTCGAGGCGCATGCGGAAGCGACGGCCGGCGTCTACAACGCAGGTGCCGGCGCGCTCGCGCGCCTCGGCGAACGCGGCGTGGCGAATGCGTCGCTCGCGGTCAGCGCCCCGGGCCGCGCGGGCGTGCAGGCCGGCGTCGGCTACCAGTACGTGACGCCGCGCTTCTCGATCGATGCGCAGACGCTGCGCGCCTTCGGCGACTACAGCGACCTCGGCAGCCGCGAAGGCGTGCCGGTCTCGCGCGCCACCGACCGCGTCACGATCTCGTTCCCGTTCCTGCGCGCGCAGACCCTGTCGTTCAGCTATCTCGCCCTCAAGTATCCCGGCGTCGCCGCGTCGCGCATCGGCTCGATCGCATACCTGGTCAATCTCGGCGGGCTGACGTCGATCACGTTCAGCGGCTTCCAGGACTTCCGGCAGCACGACGCACGCGGCCTCTTCGTGAGCCTGAGCGTCGGGCTCGACGGCAACACGTCGGTCTCGGCGAACGCCGGGCGGCAGAACGGCGATTCGACCTACACGCTGAACGCGACACGGCCGCCCGACTACGGCGGCGGCGTCGGCTGGAACGTGCAGGCGGGCGCCAACGCGGGCGTCCGCTACGCGCAGGGGCAACTGCAGTATCTCGGCCGCGCCGGCCAGGTCGCGCTGCTCGCGCAATCGTTCGACGGGCGCGGCAACGCGTCGGTCGACGTCACGGGCGCGCTCGTGCTGATGGACGGCCGGCTGATGACGGCGCGCCGCGTCGACGACGGTTTCGCGCTCGTCTCGACCGACACCGGGCGCGTCCCCGTGCTGCACCAGAACCGGCTGATCGGCGAGACGGACCGGGCCGGCTACCTGCTCGTGCCCGACCTGAATGCCTATCAGAGCAATCGCGTCGCGATCGACGGCACCGCGCTGCCCGCCGACGCACGAATCGCCGACACGACGCTCGACGTCGTGCCGCAGGCGCGCTCCGGCGTGCTCGCGCACTTCGCGGTGACCCGCTACAGCGCCGCATCGATCGCGCTGCGCGCGCCGGACGGCACGCCGCTGCCGCCCGGGCTCGAGGTTCGCCACGTCGAAAGCGGCCAGCGCACGATCGTCGGCTATGACGGCCTGACCTTCGTCGACGGCCTCGTCGCGAACAATCACCTCGAAATCTCCGGCGACGGCCGCGGCTGCGCCGTCGCATTCGCGTATCGGCACCCGGACGACGGCACGCTGCCGCGGATCGGACCGCTGACGTGCAGCCCCCCGTGAGCCGCGCCCGTTCGCGGCCGGCGCACGCGTCGGCCGCCCGCCCCACGAATGCTAGAATTGCGGGATTCCCTCGGCGGCGCACGCCGCCCAACTCCCCTTCGAAGAATCGCCATGACGTCCCAACTGCACAAAAAGGGCGAGGCCTGGTCGGCCCGCTTCTCGGAACCGATGTCGGAGCTGGTCAAGCGCTACACGTCGTCGGTGTTTTTCGACAAGCGCCTCGCGCTCGTCGACATCGCCGGCTCGCTCGCGCACGCGAGCATGCTCGCGGCGCAGAAGATCATCAGCGCCGACGACCTCGCCGCGATCGAACGCGGGATGACGCAGATCAAGGGCGAGATCGAGCGCGGCGAATTCGAATGGCAGCTGGATCTCGAGGACGTCCACCTGAACATCGAGGCGCGCCTCACCGCGCTGATCGGTGACGCCGGCAAGCGCCTGCACACGGGCCGCTCGCGCAACGACCAGGTCGCGACCGACATCCGTCTGTGGCTGCGTGGCGAGATCGACCGCATCGGCGGCCTCCTGAACGACCTGCGCGGCGCGCTGATCGACCTCGCGGAGCAGAACGCGGCCACGATCATGCCGGGCTTCACGCACCTGCAGGTCGCGCAACCGGTCACGTTCGGCCACCACCTGCTCGCGTACGTCGAGATGTTCACGCGCGACGCCGAGCGCATGCGCGACTGCCGCACCCGCGTGAACCGCCTGCCGCTCGGCGCGGCCGCGCTCGCCGGCACCAGCTATCCGATCGACCGCCACGCGGTCGCGAAGACGCTCGGCTTCGACGGCATCTGCGCGAACTCGCTCGACGCGGTGTCGGATCGCGACTTCGCGATCGAATTCACGGCGGCATCCGCGCTCGTGATGACGCACGTGTCGCGCTTCTCCGAGGAACTCGTGCTGTGGATGAGCCCGCGCGTCGGCTTCATCGACATCGCCGACCGCTTCTGCACCGGCAGCTCGATCATGCCGCAGAAGAAGAACCCGGACGTGCCCGAGCTCGCGCGCGGCAAGACGGGCCGCGTGAACGGCCACCTGATGGCGCTCCTCACGCTGATGAAGGGCCAGCCGCTCGCGTACAACAAGGACAACCAGGAAGACAAGGAACCGCTGTTCGACACGGTCGACACCGTCGCCGACACGCTGCGGATCTTCGCCGAGATGGTCGCGGGCATCACCGTGAAGCCGGACGCGATGCGCGCGGCCGCGCTGCAGGGCTTCTCCACCGCCACCGACCTCGCCGACTACCTCGTGAAGCGCGGCCTGCCGTTCCGCGATGCGCACGAAGCCGTCGCGCACGCGGTGAAGATCTGCGACGACCGCGGGATCGACCTCGCCGACCTGACGCTCGGCGAAATGAAGCAGGAACTGCCGAACGTCGCGCACCTGATCGGCGACGACGTGTTCGGCTACCTGACGCTCGAAGGGTCGGTCGCGAGCCGCAACCACCCGGGCGGCACCGCGCCCGATCAGGTGCGTGCGGCGGTCAAGGCCGCGCGCGCCGCGCTCGGCAAGTAAGCCTGCCGTCGCGGACGGACGCCTTCGGCGTCCGTTTTCATTCGGGCGGCCGTCGCGCCGCCCGACGCCTTCCCCGCTGTTCCGTTTTCCCGCTTTCCGGACACCGCCGATGACCTTCTCCGCCGCGCTCTTCGACATGGACGGCCTGCTCGTCGATTCCGAGCGGACCATCATGAACACGTGGATCGACGTGTCGAACGCGCACGGCGTCGTGCTGACCGAGATCGACTACCTGCAGATCGTCGGCCGCTCGTTCGCCGAAGGCCAGGTGATTCTCGCGCGGCTGATCGGCCACGCCGACACGTTCGACGCCGTGCGCATCCGCGTGCGCGAGCAACTCGCCGCGCCCGAACCCCATCCGAAGTTTCCGCTGAAGTCCGGCGCGCTGGCGTTGCTCGAGACGCTCGCGCAGGCCGGCATTCCGTGCGCGGTCGCGTCGTCGTCCGCGCGCGACGTGATCCGTGCGCGGCTCGACGCGGTCGGCGTACTGCCGTTCTTCCGCGCGATCGCGGGCGGCGACGAAGTCGCGCGCGGCAAGCCCGACCCGGCCGTGTACCGGCTCGCGGCCGAACGCCTCGGCGTGCCGGCACACGCGTGCGTCGCGTTCGAGGACAGCGATTTCGGCGCGCAATCGGCCGCCGGCGCCGGCGCATCGGTCGTCACCGTGCCCGACCTGAAGGCGCCGACGCCCGAGATCGTCGCGCTGAGCCTGCACGTGCTCGCGTCGCTCGACGATGCGGTCGCGCTCGTGCCGTCGTGGTTCGGCCGGCTGGACACGCGGCAGCCCGCGTAAGCGCCGCGCGGCGCGCCACATGCAAACGGGCACCCCGCCCCCCCGGGCGCCGGGGGGTATGGGGGGCGCGGGGAGCCCCCGCCGG
>NZ_QTPV01000058.1:0-38337 GCF_003857985.1 Burkholderia sp. Bp9090 | reverse complement strand
TGACGATGAACGCCGCGTTCTGCGGGGTGAGCAGGTGGTCGTTCGCGGGATCGCGAATCGGTTCGCTTGCCATGGTTCTCTCCAGATCAGGGTGGTGGGCGGCTGGGGATCACGATCGCGCCGCCCCGTCGTGCGGACGCGATGCGATTCTGCTGCGGTGCGGTGCCACGACGATCGAAGCGCGACGGTGAGGCGCGACCTCGACGCGGCGCGCGCCTGGCGATTCGCCGGATTCGGGTGCCGGCGAGTGTCGTCAGCTTATGCGATTCGCGCGGCGGTGCGTAGCGCGCGCGGACAGAACATAGTGTTCTCGTTCATCGAACGGCATGCGGGCGCGACCGGGCGCAGCGTGCCACTACCATGAGCGGCATGATCAGGAGCACTGACAGGTGTGAAGGCGACGGTTGCCGCGCACGCAGCGATCGAGCGGCGCGGCGGCCGGCCCCAGGAGAGAGTGTTTAGATACGAGAGTGCTCCGTGCGCGGTGGCGTGTCGCCGAGGAATTCCGGCAATGCCCGCGGCGGCAACGAAATCACGAAGCGGGCGCCGCCGAGCGGCGAATCCTCGAGCCGCACGTCGCCGCCGTGCACGAGCGCGACGCGTCGCACGATCGCGAGCCCGAGGCCGAACCCGCCCGTCTGCCGGTCGCGGCTCGAGTCGAGCCGCTGGAACGGTTCGAACACGCGCGCGCGTTCGGCGACCGGGATGCCGGGACCGTCGTCGTCCACGCTCAGCACCAGCGCGCCGGACGCGTCGTGCGTCGCGGACAGCAGGACGGTGCGCGACGCATAACGTGCGCCGTTGCGGATCAGGTTCAGCAGCGCCCGTGCGACGAGTTTCGGATCGCACACGTGGGTGGCGGGCGCGCCGGTTGTCGACACGCCGAGCGTGAGGCCGCGGTCGGCGACGTCGTTCGCGACGTTGCCGGCCACGCTGTCGATCAGCGCATCGACGGCGACGTCCATCGGCGCGAGTTCGCTTGCGCCTTGTTCGAGCCGCCCGATCGTCAGCAGCTCGGTCACCAGCTCGTCGAGTTCGCGCACGTCGCGCCGCAGTTCGTCGCGGCGCTCGCGCATGCGGCCGCTTTCGTCGGATTCGGCGAGCAGCGCGAGCCCGAATTCGAGGCGCGCGAGCGGCGTCTTCAGCTCGTGCGAGATGCCGTGCATCATCTCGCGCTGCTGCTTGATCGACGCCTCGATCCGCTCGGCCATGTCGTTGAACTGCTGCGACAGCGCGTAGATGTTCGAGCGCCCGGACAGCTTCACGCGCGTCGACAGGTTGCCCGCGCCGAACGCGTGCGCGGCGGCCTGCAGCTTGCGCAGGTCGCGCCAGTGATACGAGGTCCACAGCGCGACGGCGAACAGGGCCGCGAGTGCGGTCATCCCGTATGCGTAGATCTGGATGTCGAGGTCGGCCGGTGCGATCGGGCGGGCATGCAGGACCGAGCCGTCCGCGAGCGGCATGTAGTAGTTCCTGCGGTCGTAACTGATCGCGATCCGGCCGGCGTCCAGATCGCGCAGCGGCCCGCCGCGCAGTTGCGCACGGGCGTCGGCCATCGTCACGAAACCGAATCGCTCGTTGCCGTGCTGCGCGAGTTCACGCAGCGCGAGGCTGCGCTTGCCGCCCGGATGGCGTTCGAGGTAATCGTTCAGCACGAACGCGTAAGTGGTCAGCGCGTTGCGCTGCGCCTGCGCCACGCGTTCGTAGAAAATCCTGTTGAACGACCATTGAATGAATACGATCGAGGCGGCACAGCACAGGATCACGATGAGGTACAGCTTGATCAACGGGCGCAGCATTTAGTCGTCCCACGCGGAAGGGCTGAACAGGTAGCCGCGGCCCCAGATCGTCTTGATCCGTTGCGGCTCCGACGAAGCGTCCTCGAAGCGCCGGCGCAGCTTCGAGATGCCCGAGTCGACCGAGCGGTCGAGCCCGTCGAATTCGATGCCGCGCAACTGCTTCAGGATGTCGTCGCGGCTCAGCACCGTGCCTGCCGCTCGCGCGAGGATCAGCAACAGGTTGAACTCGGTGGTCTTCAGGTCGACGAGTTCCCCGCGCCACGTGACCGTGCGGTTCGGCGGCGAGATCGTCAGCTCGCCGAACACGAGGGCATGCGGCTGCGTGTGGGCCGCCGGTTCGGACGCGGCAGGCTGCGCGCGGCGCAGCAGCGCACGGGCGCGTGCGACGAGCACGCGCGGCTCGATCGGCTTGGTCACGTAATCGTCGGCACCGGTTTCGAGGCCCGCGACCTGGTCGTACACGTCGGCGCGCGCGGTGAGGATCAGCACGGGCACGTTGGTGAACGCGCGAATGCGCCGGCAGACTTCCATCCCGTCGAGGTTCGGCAGCATCAGGTCGAGTATCACGAGCGCGGGCTGATGCTCGCGCACCGCGGCGACCGCGAGATCGCCGCGCCGTATGACCGTCACCGCGAATTCATAGTTGTCGAGATATTCGCGCACGAGCTGGGCGAGGCGGTCGTCGTCCTCGATCAGCAGCACACGGTATTTGAGCGGATTGTCGTTCATGGTCTCCTCGGTTGCGCGCGTTCAGCCTCTCCATGCCGATGAATGCGCGGCCGGCGAATTCTATCCGGCGTGGCGGCCGCCGGGGCCGCGATACGACAATCGGGAACAAACGATCACAATTGAGCACACATTTTCCGCAGATTCAGGACAGTGCTGCCGCGCCGTCGTACCTAGACTTCGGGCTCCGTCACTCTTGTCTCGACATCGTGAGTCCATCCTTCCGTTCGCTGCGCTCGTTGCGCTATTGCATGCCGCTTGCCGGCCTGACCCTCGCCGCCGTCGCCCACGCCGAAAACCAGTACGCGATATCGCTCGGCGGCGGGTTCGCGCCGCGCTACCAGGGCAGCAACCAGTATCGCGCCGTCGTCGCGCCGTCGTTCTCCGCGATGTTCGGCAACGGGTTCTTCATCGACACGGCAGCCGGCGCCGGCTACCGTCTGAACCTGCCGCACGGGGCGTTCGTGTCGGCAGCGCTCGGCTATGCCGGTGGCCGTTCCGACGAAAACCGTTTCGACCTGGCGGGTTCGGATCACCTGAAGGGGATGGGCCGGATCCCCGGTTCGGTGCTCGTCGGCATGCGTGCGGGCGTGCAGCTGCTCGATGGCGGCGAACTGAGCGTCGCCATCGATGCGCCGGTCACGCATACGTCGCGCGGCTTGTCCGGCCACGTCGATCTCGCGGTGCCGGTATTCAAGGCCGGCCGCCACGATGTCGTCGTGACCGGCAGCGTGCATGCCGGCACGGGGCGCTACATGCAGACGTTCTACGGCGTGACCGACGCGCAGTCGGCGGCGAGCGGCTTCAGGCCGTATTCGACGAGCGGCGGGGTCGACAGCGCAACGCTGTCGCTCGCATGGAACTGGGGCGTGTCGCGGCACTGGTCGGTGCATGCGACCAGCGGCTTCACGCGGCTGCTCGGACGCTATGGCGACAGCCCGATCGTCCAGACGCGCAGCAACTACTTCGGCATGGCCGGCGTGACGTACAAGTTCTGACGCGGCCGGCATGATTCGCCAGCGCCCCGTCCGGGGAGCACGACTTCGCCGCGGATCGGTGCGGTAACATGAAGGCGGCTTCGGCTTCGGCTTCGGCTTCGGCTTCGGCTTCGGCTTCGGCTTCGGCGTCAGGCTGTCGAGGCGACTGCGCGGAGCCGATTCGACTCGAACGGATCGCGCAATACGGTGCCTTGCCGGCCGGTGGCGCGCAGAACCCATCATGGATCCAACGCCCGGTGCGTGCGCGCATCCCGCACCTGCCGCGCCGGGCCGCGACAGGGAGAAACCGATGAAGAACACGATCGCGATGCTCGCGGCACTCGTTGCGAGCGCAACCTTTGCGGGATGTGCGGACATGAACACGAAGCACCCCAACGCCACCGCCGGCGGCGCGGTGACGAACCCCGCGCCGTCGGGCGCCGTGAACGCGTGCAAGGCGGACGCCACGCCGGACGACGCGCTGATCGGCAAGACCGAGGCCGATGCGGCCGCGCTGCTCGACGGCTGCCTGTGGCGCGTGCTCGAGCGCGACGGCCGGTCGTTGCCGGGCACGATGGACTATCGCGAGGAGCGCCGCGACCTCGGCATTCGCGACGGCAAGGTGATCTGGGTGCGGCGCGGGTGAGGGATCGGGCCGGCCCGAGCGTTACTTCGAGATGTACCAGAGCGCGTCGGTGCTGACGCGTGCGCCCGGCTTCGTCGCGGCGGGCGCCTGAGGTGTCGCAACCGGCGGCGGCGTGTTCGACGTCACTGCGGTGGGCCACGTCGCAGGCGTGTTCGACGCGGTCGATGCCGTCGACGTATTGGCCTGACTCGAGGTTGCTGCCGAACCCGACGTGGACGCCGTGTCGATATACCAAAGCGCATCGGCCGATGCGGTGCGCTTGGCCGCTGCATCGGCGGTGTGTCTGGATGCGGGCGCTGCCGTCGCCGTCGCTGCCGTGGCGGCCGTCGCCCCCGAACGCTGCGTGCCCGCTGCGGGTGCCGCGCCCGCCTGAGCGGTCGTCCCCGTCGCGCCGCGCTGCGCGCGCGCCTCGAACGGCCCGAGCTGGAAGATTAACGTTTGCGCGGGACGCGTCAGAACGGCATACGGGAACTGCAGCTCCCACGACATCAGCACGCGGCCCGACGACGTCTCGGTGAAGATCGCCGGCACGTGCTTCATGTCGCTGAACTGCACGTAGATCCGCGCGCCGTCGTCGAACACCTGGGTCGGCTTGGCCTGGTCGGCGCCCGTGACGGTCCAGCCGAAGTTGTACGTGCCGGCCGGGCCGGCCGGCCCGCCTTGCGGTTGCGGCGGCGGCGCGGCAGGCGCGAGCGTGCGGGGCCGTGCGACCGGTGGTGCCGACACGCTCAGGCTGGCGAACGGGTTGTACGCCTGCACCTGTTGCGGCGGCGTGAAGGAGGGCGGAAGGATGGGCATGGGAGTATCCGGCGAATCCGGCATGGTCCGGATTGCATCATAGACCTTGCGCGCATACGCGAGGCGCTTGTCGGGCGACGCGGCGTTGTACGCGCCGATCGCGTTCCAGTTGGCGCCGAGCTGGCGGATGTTCTGCGACAGGATCCACGCGCCGACGTACGCGTTGGTGCACGCATCGAACAGGCTTTCCCGCGTGATGCCTTCGCGCGCGAGCGTCGGCAGCCAGGTGCTGTTGATCTGCATCAGGCCGATGTCGACGGTGCCGTTCGTGTTGGTGTTGACGGCGTTCGGATTCATCCCCGATTCGACCTGCGCGATGCCGCGCAACAGGCTCACGCTCACTTTCTGGAACGTGGCCGCGTCGTCGAGGCAGTCGGCCCGCGCGAACCCGTGCAGCGCGCACGACAACACGATCGTCGCGGCGATCTTCGGCGTGGCGTGGCTGATCGAACGGGCAGTCTGACGCGGCATGGCAGGATGGGGCGGAATCCGGCCGCCCGGTGCAAGGAAATTACGCAGACGCGAAGTGTGCCATAGCGCGCAGGCAAATGGCTCGCGTCAAACTTTCCTTTGCATTTGCCGGCGGATTTGTCGCGGATTTTCGCGGGCGCCGGTATCTCCGTGCGACAGGATGGAATCGGTAAAAAGGGCCGATTATCGTGCGCATGCCAGCGTGCGGCCGCTATCGAAATACTGACGCCACGCGTCAGTTGCGCGGCGAATGCGGCAATGAATGGTGCAGCGAAACGGACGATAAAAGGCGCGGCCACCGGTGCGCGGGGCGTGGAAACGGCGACGGCGGCCGCAGCCGCCGTGTCGATGCATCCTCGACTCCCGAAATCCGGTATCGACCGGCCGGCCGCGCGATGCCGCACGCAGCCGGCCGTCGTCGCTCAGAAGCGGTGACGCAGGCCGAGGTTGACCATCGTCTGCGAGCTCGTGCCCGCATAGCCGTACGAACCGATCGACGCCTGCGCGGCCATCGACCCGCCGTTGCCGTCGCCGGTCTGGCCGCTCGCGTGCTGGTACGCGGCGGTCAGGTACACGTCGGTGCGCTTCGACAGCGTATAGTCCGCGCCGGCCGACACCTGGTGATAAGTCGCCGACGTATCGCCGCCCGAGCGCGTGTAGCTGTAGCCGAGCCCGACGAGCAGCGCATTGGTCGCCTGGTAGTTCACGAAGCCTTGCCCGGTGTTGTAGTGCTCGTTCGAGTTGAACACCGAGCTCGCGTCGCGGCGGTACTGCGCGTTGCTGTAGCCGAGGCCGAACGTGAACGGGCCGGCGACATACTGGCCCGCGATGCGGGCGATGCCGATCGAATGCGCGCTCGCATAGCCGGTGTTGATCGGGCCGTCGAAGGTGCCGTCCGACGAGCTGGTCCAGCCGTTGCGCAGCCCGTTCGACGCGGGGCTGTTGGTCGCGTGGAAGTACCCGCCCGCGACGCTGAAGGGCCCGTTGTTGTACGACACGGCGGCCGAATACGACTGCGCGGCGCCGGTGCTGCCGGCGATGCCGCCGAACGAGTACATCGCCGAGAACTGCAGGCCCGAATACACGGCCGACGTGTACTTCACCGCGTTGTCGACGCGGAAGCTGTTGTCGTAGTTGTCGACGTCGCCCGGCGTCGCGAACACGCTGCCGAGATAGTTGTCGGCGGTGATGCCCTGCACGAGGTCGATGAGCGGGTCGTACTGGCGGCCGAACGTGAGCGTGCCGTAGCGGTCGCTCGACAGCCCGACGAACGCCTGCCGGCCGAACAGGCGGCCGCCCTGGCCCTGCCGGCCGCTGCTCGGGTCGAAGCCGTTCTCGAGCTGGAACAGCGCCTTCAGCCCGCCACCGAGATCCTCGCTGCCTTTCACGCCCCAGCGGCTGCCGGAGAGATTGCCAGCGCTGCTGTTGCCGAGCATCCACGCGTTGTCCTTGCCCTGCGCGTGATTCACGTACGTGATCGACGTGTCGATCACGCCATACAGCGTGACGCTCGACTGCGCATGCGCGGCGGGCATCGCCGCGAACGACGCGAGCGAAATCAGCGAGAGGGTCGTGCGTTTCATTTCATCTCCTTGCGATTGGCCTGTTTTCTTGAACCGGAATGGCAGGAGACTACCGAGCCGCCGACGAACGGCAAAAACGAAATTCTCCGATGTGACATAAAGCCGACAGATGCATGCTGCGGCAAGGTCCATTGAGAGATTCACATTATTGAGAATCGTGTATCAATCGATTTGAATTTCGAGATGGCGCGACCGGCGTATTGCCGGAATCGTGATAATTCCGCACGATTTCCAGTCGAATTTCGACGACGATGCATTGGTCGTCGATTCATCAATTGATTATTTAACGAATCGAATCGCGTGATGCGGGCCGAGTGTGTTATTGCGCGCACCGCGCGAGCGATTTGGGTGTGACGCAGCGCGCCCGCGCGCGCCGTCAGCGGCGATCGGCACGGAGTGCGAGAATGCTGGCCTCGGCCGGCACGCGTCGTGCCGCTCACCAGGGAACCCGCATGGACAGTCACATCGCTCCGGTGGAGCTGAAGAAAGCCTACCGTCTTCTCAACCACGGCCCGACCGTGCTCGTGTCGGCCCGTCACGACGGCGTCGACAACGTGATGGCCGCCGCGTGGGCCTGCGCACTCGATTTCCTGCCGCCGAAGCTGACGGTCGTGCTCGACAAGTCCGCGAAGACGCGCGAGCTGGTCGAGCGCAGCGGCACCTTCGTGATCCAGGTGCCGACGGCCGCGCAGCTCCAGCTCACGCATGCGGTCGGCAGTCACAGTCTCGCCGAGCGGCCGGACAAGCTGCGCGAGGCGGGAGTCACGCTGTTCGACGTCGCCGGCCATGACCTGCCGTTCGTCGCCGGCTGCTCGGGCTGGCTCGCGTGCAGGCTGATACCCGAGCCGCACAACCAGCAGGTCTACGACCTGTTCATCGGCGAGGTGGTCGGTGCATGGTCCGACACGCGCGTGTTCCGCGACGGTCACTGGTATTTCGAATCGGCCGATCCGGCGCTGCGCAGCCTGCACTACATCGCGGGCGGCAACTTCTATGCGATCGGCGAATCGCTGCACGTCGATCCGGACGCGCAGTAGGCAGAAAGCGGGCTTTCGTTCGCGATTCGGGCGCGCGGTTCACGCGCGCTTGTTCAATTCCGCCAGCATCACGTCGGCGAACGCCTGCGCGACGCGCGACAGCGTGCGCCCGCGTTTCGCGACGAGCGCGATCGGCCGCACGAACGCCGGGTCGTCGATCGGCTTCGCGACGAGGTCGGGCTCGGCGCGCACCTCGCGCGCGGCGGCCGGCAGGATCGTCACGCCGAGGCCGCCGCGCACCATCGCGACGGCCGTCATCATGTAGGTCGGTTCGCACGCGATGTCGGGCGTGCAGCCGGCCGCTTCCAGCGCGGCATCGACGACGCTGCGCACGCTCGTGCCCTGTGCGGTCAGCACGAGCGGCACGGCGGCGACGTCGGCGGTGCGCACGCGCCGCTTGCGCGCGAGCGGATGATCCTTCGGGCACACGGCGACGAGCCGGTCGGCGCCCGCGTACAGCACGTCCAGCGACGCGTCGAACGCGTCGCCGCCGGTCAGCCCGAGATCGGCTTCCTCGTTGCGCACCAGCGCGGTGACGAGACTCGCGACGCCGTCGCGAATGTCGAAGCCCGCGCGCGGCACGTCGCGCCGGAACGACTGGATCAGCTCCGGCAGCAGGCTGGATGCAAACGTCGGCAGGCACGCGAGCCGTACCGTGCCGCTCGCGCCTTCGCCGAGCGCCCGCGCGTCGCGCAGCACGCGCTCCATGTCGTCGAGCGAGCGCTGCAGCAGCGGCAGCAGTTCGCGCCCGGTCTGCGTGAGCGCGACGCTGCGGCTGTTGCGGTCGAACAGCCGCGCGCCGACGATCTCCTCGAGCCGGCGGATCTGCACGGTCAGCGCCGGCTGCGACAGGTGCAGCCGCGCGGCGGCGCGCGTGAAGTTGCCGGCCTGCGCGACGGTGACGAACGCGCGAATGTCGCGAAGGTTCAGATCCATAACGGTTCGTGATTGCTGCGATCAAATCATTTCAATTGTGCTATCGCTGCGCCGACCTTACGCTCGTCTCCAACAAAAGACAAGGTAGGAGACTCCGATGCTGCCGTTACTCGGGCTGGGCACGATCGTCGTGCTGCTGGCCGCGATTCTGTCGAAACGCATGTCGCCGCTCGTGGCGCTGATCATCGTGCCGATCGCGGCGTCGCTGATCGGCGGCTTCGGGCTGCATACCAGCAAGTTCGTGATCGACGGGCTGAAGGGCCTCGCGCCCGTGGTCGGGATGTTCGTGTTCGCGATACTCTATTTCGGGACGATCACCGACGCCGGCACGCTCGACCCGATCATCGACCGCATCCTGCGCGCGGTCGGCACGCGGCCCACGCGGATCGTGATGGGCACGACGCTGCTCGCGCTGCTGATCCACCTCGACGGCTCGGGCGCCGTGTGCTTTCTCGTGACGATTCCCGCGGTGCTGCCGCTTTACGACCGCCTGAAGATGGACCGGCGCGTCCTGGCCGCGGCCGTGTCGATGGCCGCGGGGATCAACTTCCTGCCGTGGACGGGGCCGATGATCCGTGCGTCGGCCTCGCTGCACCTGCCGGTGTCGGCGCTGTTCAATCCGCTGATTCCGGTGCAGGCGATCGGGCTCGTGTTCGTGTTCGGCGTCGCGTACTGGCTTGGGCGGCGCGAGGAGAAGCGGCTCGGACTCTCGCGCGACGATGCGTCGATTCCGCTGCCGACCCGGGCGCTGACGCCCGACGAGCAGGCGCTGCGCCGGCCGCGCCTGTTCTGGTTCAACCTGCTGCTGACGCTCGTCGTGCTCGGCACGATGGTCGTGATGGGCGAGAAGATCCCGCCGGCGATCATGTTCATGGTCGGGCTGTGTGTCGCGCTGATGGTGAACTATCCGGACGTCGACATGCAGAGGAAGCGCATCGACGCGCATGCGCGCGCGGCGCTGATGATGGCCGGCATCCTGCTCGCGGCCGGCGTGTTCACCGGGATCATGCAGGGCAGCGGGATGCTGAAGGCGATGGCGCAGGCGGCGGTCGGCTTCGTGCCGCCGTCGATGGCCGGCCACATTCCGGTCGCGCTCGGCCTGGCGTCGATGCCGCTCAGCATGCTGTTCGATCCCGATTCGTTCTACTTCGGCGTGCTGCCGGTGATCGCCGAAGTGGCCGGCCAGCTCGGCGTGCCGGCCGTGCACGTGGGGCAGGCCGCGCTGCTCGGCCAGATGACGACCGGGTTTCCGGTCAGCCCCCTGACGCCCGCGACGTTCCTCGTCGTCGGCCTGTGCGGCATCGAGCTGGCCGAGCACCAGAAGTTCACGTTCCCGCTGCTGTTCGGCGCCTCGATCGTGATGACGATCGCGTGCGTCGTGATGGGCGTCTTTTGATTTTTTTCCCGGCGCGCGAGCGCCGGATCACGGTACCGACATGACAGCAAAGCCATCACACGAACGGCGCGTGCGCATCGGCGCGGGCGCCGGCTACTCGGGCGACCGGATCGAGCCCGCGGTCGAGCTGGCCGAACACGGGCAGCTCGACTATCTCGTCTTCGAGTGCCTGGCCGAGCGCACGATCGCGCTCGCGCAGCAGGCGCGGCGCAAGGATCCGGCGCTCGGCTACGATCCGCTGCTCGACGCGCGCATGCATGCCGTGCTGCCGGTGGCGGCGGACAAGCGCGTGCGGATCGTGTCGAACATGGGCGCGGCGAACCCGCGCGCGGCCGCGCGGCGCACCGCGCGGATCGCGCAGTCGCTCGGCCTCGCGGGGCTGAAGGTCGCGGCGGTCGAAGGCGACGACGTGCTCGACGTCGTGCTGCGCGGCGCGTTCCGCTTCGAGGAGTCGGGCGACGAAGTCGCCGCGTATCGCGACCGCATCGTGTCCGCGAACGCGTATCTCGGCGCCGCGCCGATCGTCGATGCGCTTGCGGCCGGCGCGGACGTCGTGCTGACCGGGCGCGTCGCCGATCCGTCGCTGTTCGCCGCGCCGCTGATCCACGCGTTCGGCTGGCGGATGGACGACTGGGACACGCTCGGGGCCGCGACGGTCGTCGGCCATCTGCTCGAATGCGCGGGGCAGGTGACGGGCGGCTATTTTGCCGACCCCGGCTACAAGGACGTGCCGGATCTCGCGCGGCTCGGCTTCCCGATCGGCGAGGTCGCGGCCGACGGCTCGGTCGTGATCACCAAGGTGCCGCACGCGGGCGGCCGCGTGAGCGCGGCGACCTGCAAGGAACAGCTGCTGTACGAGATTCACGATCCGGCGCGCTACCTGCAGCCCGACGTCGTCGCGGATTTCACGCGCGTGGCGGTGGCGGAGGAGGCGCCGGACCGCGTGCGCGTGACGGGCGGGCACGGCAGCGCACGCACCGGGACGCTCAAGGTGTCGGTCGCGTATGTCGACGGCCATATCGGCGAAGGGCAGATCTCGTACGGCGGGCCGGGCGCGCTGGAACGCGCGCGGCTCGCGCTCGACATCGTCCGCGAGCGGCTCGCGCTGACGGGCGTGGCCGCGACCGAACTGCGTTTCGATTTGATCGGCGTGGATGCGCTGTACGGCGACGCGACGCCCGCCGTGCGCGGCGAGCCGGCCGAAGTCCGCGTGCGGGTGGCCGGCCGTGCGGCGAGTGCCGCCGAGGCCGCGCGGATCGGCAACGAAGTCGAGACGCTCTATACGAACGGGCCGGCCGGCGGCGGCGGTGCGTTCAAGTCGACGCGCGAGGTGATCGCCGTGCAGTCGGTGCTGCTGCCGCGCACGGCCGTGACGCCGTCGTTTTCTTTCGTGGAGGCATGATGCAATTGCGTGAACTGGCGCATGCGCGCACCGGCGACAAGGGCAATACGCTGAACGTATCGGTCATCTGCCGCGATCCGCGTCACTACGAACACCTGCGCGCGCATCTCGATGCGGCCGCGGTGAAGGGATGGCTCGCGGGCATCGTGCACGGCGACGTCGTGCGCTACGAGCTGCCGGCGCTTGCCGCGTTCAACTTCGTGCTGCGCGACGCGCTCGGCGGCGGCGTCACGCGTTCGCTCGCGCTCGATGCGCACGGCAAGTCGGTCAGCTCGGTGTTGCTGGCGATCGATGTGCCGGAGCCTGAGTGACGACGTGGCGGCGTGCATCGCCAACCGGCCGCGTTCGCCGCCAGGTTCATGCTCACGGAATCAACCACTCGCGACGCCCGTCCGCGTGCTCGATGCGTTCGCCCGCGATGTGCAGGCGCTGATCCGCACGATAGTCGTAGACCGCGCGCGACGCGGCGACCTGGTCGAGATCGAGTTCGACCGTGTGGCGCGATTCGCCGTTGCCGGCCTCGAAGATCAGGTTGCCGAACGGATCGGCCGCGAGGCTGCCGCCCGCGAACACGACGTCGTGCGCACCTGCGCCGACGCGGTTCGCGACGACCGCGAACACCTGGTTTTCCATCGCGCGGGCCGAGACCGACATGCGATGCACCTGACGGTACGGCTCCATGTTGCCGTCGGTCACGAGGATCAGCTGCGTGCCGAGCGCCGCAAGCGCGCGGCCGGTTTCCGGAAATTCGCTGTCGTAGCAGATCAAGAGGCCGATCCGCACGCCGCGCCATTCGACGCTCGCGTAGCGGTCGCCGGGCAGCACGACGTCGCGCTCGCTCAGCCACAGATGCGTCTTGCGATAGCGCAGCGCGATGCCGTCCGGCGTGACGAACACGGTCGTGTTGTAGAAGCGCCCGCCGTCGTTCTCGATCAGCCCGGCCACCACCGCGACGTTGCGCGCCCGTGCGGCCGCGATCACCGCGCCGATGCTCGGACCGTCGAGCGGCTCGGCCACGCGCGCGAGATTCGACGGATCGAGAAAGCCGGTGAGCTGCGCTTCCGGAAACATCACGATGTCGGTGCCGGGCGCGCAGCTCGCGATGGCGTCGAGCGTGCGCCGCAGGTTGTACGGTGTGTCGCCGTCGCGGCCGGCCAACTGCACGATGTCGAGTTTCAGTTTCATGGGCGGGTTCGGTGGCAGTGGCTCGTCGCGCGATGCGGCGCAAGGGTGGGGATGAGCGTCAGTATGCGCCGAACGCGCCGGTTTCCCATCCCGCCGACGCGTTAGCGCTTGCGATGCCGCGCCGCCCGCGCATCACACGTACAGGTAGCGCACGAGGTGGAAGAACACCGGCGCCGCGAAGCAGACCGAGTCGACGCGATCGAGCATCCCGCCGTGGCCCGCGATCATCGACCCCCAGTCCTTGGTGCCGAGCGAGCGCTTCACGGCCGACAGCACGAGGCCGCCGACGAAGCCCGCGATCACGATCGCGAGCGAGATCCCGAACGCCGCGCCGAAGCTGAACGGCGTCACGCGATACAGCGATGCGCCGCACAGCGTCGCGAGCAGGCCGCCGCCGACGAAGCCTTCGACCGTCTTCGACGGCGACAGCTGCGGCGCGATCTTGCGGCGCCCGCACAGCTTGCCGACCACGTACTGCAGCACGTCGCTGATCTGCACGACGAACAGGAAGAAGAACAGCAGCAGCGCGTTCTGCCCGGCGTAGCGCGGAATGTCGAGGATCAGCACGGCCGGCGCGTGGCTCAGCCCGTACACGCACACCATCAGCGCCCAGTTGATCTTCGCGTTGCGGCTCAGGAATTCGCGCGTGTCCTGCGTGAGCGCGGACACCAGCGACATCGCGAAGAACAGGTGCACCGGCACGAAGATCGAATACATCCCGTACCAGTTGATCCCGAGCAGCAGGTACTGCACCGGAATCGCGACGAAGAACGCGATGAAGAGCGTCGTATGGTCGCTCGCGGTCGTCGGCGTGAGCGTGATGAACTCGCGCAGCGTCAGGTACGACAGCAGCGCGAACACCAGATACGTGACGTTGTTGCCGAGGCTGATCGCGATGACCATGATTGCGATCATCGCCCACCACGCGCGGATGCGCTGGTTCAGGTTGACGATGGTCGCGCTCGCGCCGCCGCTGCGCGCGCCGAGGATCGCGCCGATCACGGTCGCGAGCACCAGCACGCCGGTGACGCCCGCGACCAGTTCCCAGAAGAGAGTTCGCATGAAGAGGTCCGGAAAAGGGAGAGGAGGGCGCCGCGTTCAGCCGGCCGGCCGCTGCGGCGGCGCGAGCGCGACGATCGCGTCGCGCATGCGGGCGAGGAAGGTCGGCTTGTCTTCGCCGGCGCCGAGCGCGTCGTTCGCGCCGAAGTGCACCTTGCAGATCAGCGGCACGGGCCAGATCGCGCCCTTCGGCATGATGCGCTGCAGGTTCTCGAGATAGACCGGCGCGAGCGCGACGTTCGGAAACTCGGTCGCGAGATGGAACAGGCCGCTCTTGAACGGCTGCGGCAACACGTCGGCGCCGCGCGTGCCTTCCGGGAAGATGATGATCGAGTGGCCTTGCCGCAACGCATCGCGCACCGGGTCCAACGGGTCGCCGCCGCTCTCGCGGTGACGGTCGATCAGCACGACGTTCAGCAGCTTCTGCGCGATGTGGCGCTTCAGGTCGCCGCTGTCCCAGTAATCGCGCGCGGCGACGGGCCGCACGACCGCGCGCACGTCGCGCGGCAGCGCGGCGAGGATCGCGAGCGTGTCGATGTGGCTCGTGTGGTTCGAGAAGTAGATCTTCTGCGTCGGGGAAGGCGGCGCCTGATGCCAGACCGGATACGCGCCGGCGACGAGCCGCACGATCGACAGCAGGAAATCGCGCTGCCAGATGTTCAGGATGTTCATCGGCGCCGCGCCTCCTGCGTGCATGCCCGCGCGGCCGCGCGGGCGCGGCGGGCGGAATCCCGGAATGCCGGCGCGGCAGGATGCGCGCCGGACGGCCATTGTTCAAGTTTTTTCAAATTCGTGGCTGCCTGTCGCAGGGCCGCGATCATCGGACGATGCGCCGGCAGAGTTGCGTTGCGGCGAATGCGCCGTTCGACGGCGTGATAATCGGCTGTTGCACGAGCGCCCGGCGACAGTTCGAGTGAATTGCTGCGCTCACGGGCCAGCGGATTATCGCGAGTTTCCGTCGAAAACGCCAGATTGCCCGGCGCGGCGCGCGGCTTGACGCGTCGGGGCCGCTCGGCGACGATTACGACCACCTGTCGAAAGCCGCCGCCGGCGGTTGCGCCGCCCGGGGCATGGCGGCGACGAACGTATCCGAACGTGCCGAACCAATAAAACGATGAGCCTTTACGCACTCAAACCGAAATTCCAGAACCGTCTGCGTCCGTTCGCGGATTCGCTTGCCGAGCGCGGCGTCACGGCCAACCAGGTCACGCTGTTCGCGGCCGGCGGCTCGATCGTCGTCGGCGCGCTCGCGGGGCTCGGCGTGTTCGCCCGCGTGCTGTTCCTGCTGATTCCGATCTGGCTGTTCGTGCGGATGGCGCTCAACGCGATCGACGGCATGCTCGCCCGCGAGCACGGGCAGAAGAGCACGCTCGGCGCGTACCTGAACGAGCTCGGCGACATCGTGTCCGATGTCGCGCTCGTGCTGCCGTTCCTCGCGATTCCCGCGTTCGCGCCGGCAGATGTCTGGCTGTTCGCGCTGACGGCGATCATCGTCGAATGCGCGGGGCTGATCGGCCCGCTCGCCGGTGCGACGCGCCGCTACGACGGCCCGTTCGGCAAGAGCGACCGCGCGCTCGCGCTCGGGGCGTTCGCGCTGTGGATCGGCTTCGGCCTGCCGGTCGGCGGTGTCGCCGCGTGGCTGTGGCGCGTGCTGATCGTGCTGTCGATCGTGACGGTGGTGCGGCGCGTGCAGGCGGGCGTCGCCGAAGCGGGTGGCTGACGGCTGCTGGCGGCCATAGCGGGACCGGCGCCGGAGGGCGGCGCCGCATGATTCGAATAACGAAACGAGAGAGATCGCATGAGCGCACGCACGGCCCGCGAGGCCGGCTTCGTCACGCACGACGGCGACACGCTGTTCTACCGTCACTGGCCCGCGACGGGCCCGCGCTGCCGCGGTGCGATCGTGCTGCTGCATCGAGGCCACGAACATTCGGCGCGCGTCGCGCACCTCGTCGACTCGGCGAGCGTGACCGCGCGCAGGCGCTCGCGCCGCTGCGTGCGTTCGAGCTGCGCGGGCTCGCACAGGCGGTGCCGCCCGGCGGCTATCTCGTCTGCACCGGACAGCCGTGGCATCCGCAGCTGGAATTCATCGCGCGTGCGCTGAACAATCATCGCGGCGAGGCGACCTGGGTGATGCGCCGCCGCTCGCAGGCCGGGATGGACGAACTCGTCGCGCGCGCGGGCTTTCGCAAGCTCGACCAGCGGATCGACGAGCTGGGCATCTTCACGGTCGGCCTCGCGCAGCGGGTCGACGCGTCATGAGCGCGCTCGGGTTGTGTCGGGCCGGCGTGCTGGTCGCGATCGTGCAGTGGATCGTGGTCGGGGCGGCGATCGCGGTGCCGCAGTCCGGTCAGCCGTGCGTGAGCGGCCCGGCTGGCCGAACGGGCCGGGCGTCGCACGTCACGCGTGGCATGCCCGCTGCGTCCGCGTGCGCTTCACCTCGTACATCGCCTGGTCCGCATGCTCGATCAGCGCGTTCATGTCGGTGCCGTCTTCGGGCAGCATCGCGACGCCGACACTGACGCCGAGCCGCAGCGGCTGCCCCTCGAACTCGAACGGTTCGGCGACCTGCCGGGCGAGCCGTGCGCGTTGTGCGTCGATGTCGTCGCGGCTGCCGACGTTCGGCAGGATCACCGCGAACTCGTCGCCGCCCACCCGCGCGACCGTATCCGAGCGCCGCACGGCGCCCAGCATCCGCGTGGCGGCCTCGCGCAGCGCGGCGTCGCCCGCGCGGTGGCCGTAGCCGTCGTTGATCGGCTTGAGCCCGTCCATGTCGATGTTGAGGATGCCGAGCCGGCCGTTCGCGCGCAGCGCCGTGTGCATCGACTGGCGCAGGCGGTCGTAGAACAGCGCGCGGTTCGGCAGGCCGGTGAGCGCGTCGTGCGTCGCGCGCAGGTACAGCTCGTTCGCCTCGTTGCGCGCCGCGTGGAACATCGCCGCGGCGATCAGCTCGGCCGTGAGCCGCAGCGTGCCGGCGTCGGCGGCCGAGAAGCCGTCGACCTCCGGCGACATCACCTTCAGCACGCCGACCGTCGTGTCCGCATGGGTGAGCGGCATCACCAGCATCGAGCGCAGCCCGACGCGGCGGCAGGCATCGCGATCGACGCGCGGGTCGGTTTCCGAATCCGTGCAGCGCAGCAATTCGCCGCGCGTCACGCACAGGCCCGACAGGCTGCCCGAGCGGCGCAACCGCAGCCCGAGCATCCCGGCGGCGGAACCCGACGCGGCGCGGTACACCATGTCGTCGCCTTCGGCGAATTCGACCGCCGCGCCGCTCGCGCCCGTGAGTTGCGGCACCTGCTCGGTCACATAAGCCATCACGCTGCCGAGGTCGAGGCCGAGTTTCGCGATCTCGGTCTGCGTGGCGATGATGCGCAACAGCGTGTCGGGGGACGGGGTGGCGGTGTCGACGATTTGATCCAAGTCAGTTTTCCATGAAGAAAGCCCGGCACGCGGCGCCGGCTTGCGGTAGCATACGCGCCGCCCACGCGGCAGCGCGTTCCGGGCGGCCCGCAAGGGGTCGCATCCGGCATCCGGTATCCGGACGGTTCGCCGGCGCGACGGTTCGCCGATCCGGCAGCGTCGGCAGTATGCCGATCGGTCCGGCCGGCAGCAACGGCGTAATTCTTGCCATTCAATCGCCGCGCGCAGCATTTCCGACCGTATTGAGTTGTTTTTCGCTTCGTCAGCGCGAATCAGGGTGAGTTTTGTCCTGATTTTGAGATAGTGTGACGAATGTGCGAGCGCCGGTGCCAGGCGCGCACCGTCCGATGGACCGGCAGCGGAAGAATGCGCCGCGTCGTTTCAATACATGCATTCAGGCCAGACTTTGAGGGGAAGCAGTGGGGATGTGCACTCACGGGCATAGCTGCTTTGGGCGCGTCGACAGCGGCGCGCTTGATCACCGGACGACCACGACGATGCGGTGCCGCGCATGAAGCCGGCCGTGTCGCTGTTCGTCCTGTCGCTCGCCACGTTCGGCGCGTTTCATGCGGCCGCGCTGTCGGCCGCGCCGATGCCGGCCGCGTCGGCATCCGTTTCGGCGGCCGCTTCGGCGTCCGCCGGCAGCCCGGCCACGCCTGCGCTTGCCAACGGCGCGGCCGCATCGAGCGCATCGGCCGCATCGAGCGCCGCCGGCGCGACGCCCGCCGGCCTGCCGGCGACGACCGTGCACCTGCCGTTCGCGTCGCTCGGCGCGTTCGATCCGGTGCACCTGCGCGGCGCCGACGATGCGCGCACGATCCATGCGGGCGTGCGGCTCGACCGCGTGGTCACCGGCGCGCGGCTGCGCCTGACCTATGCGTATTCGCCGTCGCTCGTGTTCCCGATGTCGCACCTGAAGGTTTCGGTGAACGACGAGGTGGTCGCGACCGTCCCGTTCGACGCGACGCGCGCGGGCCGCACGGTCACGCAGGACATCCCGATCGATCCGCGCTACTTCTCCGATTTCAACCAGATCGGCCTGCGCCTGATCGCGCACTACTCGCTCGATCACTGCGAGGACCCGTCGAGCTCGGCGCTGTGGGCCGACGTGAGCCCGACGAGCGAGCTGATCCTCGACGAGTCGCCGGTGCGCCTGCCGAACGATCTCGCGCTGCTGCCCGCGCCGTTCTTCGACCGGCGCGACAACGGGCGCTTGCGGCTGCCGTTCGTGCTGCCGGCGTCGCCCGACTCGGCGACGCTGCGCAGTGCCGGCGTGCTCGCGTCGTGGTTCGGCGCGCAGGCCGACTACCGGCAGGCGCGCTTCCCGGTCGCGGCGACGCTGCCGGCCGACGACCAGGCGGTGGTGGTCGGCACGGCCGCGACCTTGCCGGCCGGCCTCGCGCTGCCGTCGGTCAACGGCCCGCTGCTCGCCGTCGCCGACAACCCGGCCGCGCCGGGCCGCAAGCTGCTGGTCGTGACGGGCCGCACGGCAGCCGAGGTCGACGATGCGGTCGCGGCGCTCGTGCTCGGCCGCGCGGCGCTGTCGGGCCCGGCGGCGACGGTCGCGCACGTCGATCTCGGCGCGCCGCGCAAGCCGTACGACGCCCCGCGCTGGCTGCCGGTGAACCGGCCGATCGCGTTCCGCGAACTGGTGTCGGATCCGCGCGAACTCGAAGTGCGCGGCACGTCGCCGGACGCGATCCGGCTGAACCTGCGGGTGCCGGCCGACCTGCATTCGTGGAACGGCTCGGGCGTGCCGATCACGCTGCGCTACCGCTACACGGCGCCGACCGTGCAGGACAACTCGACGCTCGCCGTCGAGATCAACGAACAGCTCGTGAAGTCGTACCGCCTCGGGCCGGCCCATGCCGAAGACGCGCGCGGGCGCATGCAACTGCCGCTGCTGGCGGTGCCGGAAGGGCGCGTGACGAGCGATGTCGACATCCCGGCGTTCCGCGTCGGCAGCGGCAACCAGCTGCAGTTCCGCTTCACGCTCGATTCGCAGAAGACGGGGCTCTGCTCGAGCACCGCGACCGAGCCGCAGCGCGCGGCGATCGATCCCGATTCGACGATCGACTTCTCGCACTTCGTCCACTACGCGCAGTTGCCGAACCTCGCATTCTTCGCGAACAGCGGCTTCCCGTTCACGCGCTTCGCCGACCTGTCGCAGACGGCGGTCGTGATCCCGGACCGGCCGTCGCCGCAGGAGCTGGAAGCCTACCTGACGATGCTCGGCCACATGGGGCAGTGGACCGGCTTCCCGGCGCTGCGCGTGCAGGTCGCGCGGCCCGGCGACGTCACCGCGCTGGCGGGCCGCAAGGACCTGCTCGTGATCGACGGCTCGCCCGCGTCGCCGCTGCTGTCGCACTGGCGCGCGGCGCTGCCGCTGGCGATCGACCAGCAGGCCGGCACGGGCGCGACGCGTGTCGCGTTCTCGGTGAAGGAGCGCTGGCGCAATGGCGTCGGCATGGCGGACGGTGGCGCGCATATCGAACAGACGGGCGCGCTCGCCGCGCTCGCCGGGTTCGAACTGCCGGGCAGCCACGGCCGCAGCGTCGTCGCGCTGACCGCGACCGACCAGACGCGCCTGGCCGACCTGCTGGACGTCTTCGAAAAGCCGGGCCTCGTGTCGCAACTGCAGGGCGACCTCGCGCTGGTGCGGCCGGGACAGGTCGACAGCCTGCGCGTCGGCGATCCGTACGTGGTCGGTTTCGTGCCGTGGTATGCGCGCGTCTGGACGCAGGCGGCGCGGTACCCGGTGGCGCTCGGCGTGGTCGGCGTCGTCGCGGGGCTGTTGCTCGCGCTCGGCGTGTTCAGCGTGCTGCAGAAAATCGCCGCGCGCCGCCGGGGGATGTAACGGATGATGGCTTGGGCATTCGCAAGGCGACGGGCAGCGCGGCCGGCGCGGCGGGGCGGCACGACGCTCGTGCTGGCCGTCGCGGCGGCGTGCGCAGCGGCCGGGGTAGCCGGGACGGCCGGGCGCGCGCATGCGGCGCAAGGCGGTGCGGCCGACGTGCGGTGCGGCGCGGCGTGGCCGCGCTGGGACGCGTTCAAGCGCGATTTCGTGTCGGCCGACGGCCGCGTGATCGACGTCGGCTCGGCCGATTCGCGCACGGTATCGGAGGGGCAGGCGTATGGACTGTTCTTCGCGCTCGTCGCGAACGACCGACGCACGTTCGACACGATCCTCGCATGGACCGAGAACAACCTCGCACAGGGCGACCTGAGCGCCCGGCTGCCGGCGTGGCTGTGGGGCCGCGCGCCGGACGGCACGTGGCGCGTGCTCGATGCGAACGCGGCGTCGGATGCCGATCTCTGGATCGCCTACACGCTCGTCGAAGCCGGGCGGCTGTGGCACGAGCGCAGCTACACCGCGCGCGGCGCGCTGCTCGCGAAGCGCGTGCTCGACGACGAGACGGCCAGCGTGCCGGGCCTCGGCCTCACGCTGCTGCCCGGGCCGACCGGGTTCAAGCTGGCCGATGGCCAATGGCGCGTGAACCCGAGCTATTCGCCGCCGCAGGTGATCCGCGGGCTCGCCGCGCGCCTGCCCGACGAGCGCCGCTGGGCCGCGCTCGCGGCCAGTACCGGCCGCGTGCTGCTCGACACCGCGCCGAAGGGCTTCTCGCCGGACTGGGCGTTGTATCGCGCGGGCGCGGGCTTCGGCCCCGATCCCCAGACCCATGCGGAAAGCGCGTACAACGCGATCCGCGTGTACCTGTGGGCCGGCATGCTCGATCGCGCCGATCCGCTCGCCGCGCCGCTGCTCGCGCGCTTCGCGCCGTTCGCCGACCATATCGCCGCGCATGGCGCGCCGCCGGAGAAGGTCGACACGACGACCGGCGTCGCGGGGCCGAACGACGGCAATGGCGGCTTCTCCGCGGCGGCCGTGCCGTTCCTCGACGCGCGCGGCCAGCATGCGCTCGCCGATGCGCAGGCGGCCCGTGTCGATGCGCTCGCGCGCCAGGCGGCGCCCGGCTACTACACGAGCGTGCTGACGCTGTTCGGCCTGGGCTGGCGCGACGGCCGCTACCGGTTCGGCGCGGACGGGTCGCTCGCTGCGCGCTGGGAGGACCGTTCATGCGCGGCCCGATGAAGCGCACCGCACCGCGCGTCGCGGGGTTCGCGTGGCTCGCGTCGTCGGTCACGGCAGCGGCGCCGGCCGCCGTCGCCACACCCGCGCCCGTGTTGCCGAAAACCGTCGCGCCGAAGGCCATCTCGGCGCCGGCCACGACAGACCTGCCCGACGCGCAGCGGCAGCTCGCGACCGCCCGCATGTGGGGCGCGAAGCATCGCGACGACCTCGCGCGCGACGCGCTGCGCAAGGGGCTCCTGATCGCGCCGGACGATCCCGAACTGCTCGCGGAACAGATGCGGGTGCTGCTGCGCCTCGGCGACGCGCAAGGCGCGCAGGCCGCGCTGGCACGCCTGCAGGCCCGCGCGCCCGCGGCGCCCGGCACGCGGCGCGCGGCCGACGAATACCGCGTCGCGACGAGCGGGCGCGGCGAGATGGCGCAGATCCGCCTGCTCGCGCGCAGCGGTCGCGCCGACGAAGCGGCCCGGCGGATCGTCGCGCTGTTCCCGAACGGCGCGCCGTCCGGCGCGCTCGGCGCCGAGTACTACCAGATCGTCGCGAATGCGCCGGGTGGCCGCGAATCGGCGCTCGTCGCGTTGCGCCGCGCGGTCGCGGCCGACCCGCAGGACACGAGCGCGGCGCTCGCGCTCGCGCGGCTGCTGAACCAGCACGCCGACACGCGCGCGGAAGCGAACCGCATCGCATCGTCGCTCGCGAAGCGCGCCGATGCCGATCACACGGAAGCGATGGCCGTGTGGCGGCGCGTGCTGCAGTCCGCCGGCAGCGATCCCGCGTATCTCGATGCGCTGCATGCATATCTCGCGCTGGTGCCGGACGACACCGAATTCCGCGATCGCAGCGCCGAACTCGACCGGCAGCGCGACGCGCAGCGCCGGCTCGAGCGCGACCCCGACTACATCGCGCAGCAGCGCGGCTTGCAGGCGCTCGCGCGTGGCGACCTGGCCGGTGCCGATCCGCTGCTCGCGCGCGCCGCGCAGGCGCGCGCCGGCGACGCCGATGCGCTCGGCGGGCTCGGCCTGCTGCGCCTGCGCGAAGGCCGGCACGACGAAGCGCGTGCGCTGTTCACGCGCGCCGCGGCGCTGTCGACCGACCAGCGCGGCAAGTGGCAGAGCCTCGCGCGTACCGCGCAGTTCTGGGGGCTGCTCGCGCAAGGCCGCGCGGCGGCGTCGGCCGGGCGGCCGCAGGATGCCGAGCGCGCGGCGCGCGCCGCCCTCGCGATGCAGCCCGACAGCCCGGACGCGAAGCTGCAGCTCGCCGACGCGCTGCTCGCGCAGCGCGACTGGGCGCGCGCGGAGCCGTTGCTGCGCGAACTGCTGGCCGCACGTTCGCCGAACGTGTCGGCGGTGCGCGGCACGGCGATGCTGTACGAGAACACCGGCCGCGCGGACCGCGTCGGCCCGCTGCTCGACGCGCTGCAAGGCCGCGTGACGGGCAGCGACGATCGCCGCGCGCTCGACGGGCTGCGCGCCGACCTGCTCGCGAGCCAGGCGCGCGCGCTCGCGGACAAGGGCGAACGCGGGCCGGCCGTGCAACGCTACGAGGCGGCCGTGCGCGCGGCGCCCGACGCACCGTGGACGCGTTTCGCGCTCGCGCGGCTGTATCGCGACATGGGGCTGCCGCAGCTCGGCCGCACGGTAATGGATGATGGGCTTGCGCAAAGCGATACGCCCGAGATGCGCTATGCGACCGCGCTGTATCGCAACTCGCTCGACGACGTCGCCGGCGCGCAGGCCGCGCTCGCGGGTGTCGACGATGCGCAGCGCTCGGACGGCATGCGCGCGCTCGCCCGCAAGCTCGACGCGCAAAGCGCGCTGGGCGACGCGCGCGGCGCGCTCGGTCGCGGCGATCGCGCGGCGTTCGCCGCGTCGCTCGCGCATGCGCAGGCGAGCGCCCCGGACGATCCCGACATGCTGGCCGCGATCGGCGCGCAGTGGATCGACGCGGGCGAGCCCGAGCGCGGCCTCGCGCCGTTGCGCGACTGGATCGCCGCGCATCCGCGCGAGGCCGATCCCGACGTGCGGCTGCGCTACGGCGACCTGCTCGGCAGCGCGGGGCGCGACGACGCGCTCGCCGCGTGGCTCGACACGCTGCGCCGCGAACCGGCGCTGACGCCGGCACAGACCGCGCGCATCGAGGATCAGTCGCTGCGGCTCGTGCTGCGCCGGACGGACGACGCGATCGCGCAGCAGGACTATGCGCGCGCGCGCACGCTGCTCGATCGCGCGAGCCCGGCCGGCCGCGCGGACAAGCGCTACGCACTCGAGCTGGCCGATCTCGAACGCGCGCAAGGGCACTACGACGCGGCACGCCACGCGCTCGCGCCCGTTATCGCGCGCACGCCGGACGATGCCGACACGCAGCTCGCGCTCGCGCGCATCGACGAGGACAGCGGCCAGCGCGCGGCTGCGCTCGCGCGCGTGCAGGCCGTGCTGGCGCGCACGCCGGACGACGACGTCGATACGCGGCTGTCTGTCGTGCGCCGGCTGAACGCGCTGCGCCGCCCGGACGAAGCCGCGCAGGTGATCGACCCGCTGCAGGCCGCGTATCCGGCGCGCGCCGACGTGACGGTTGCCGCCGGGCGCGTGGCCGAGGCGCAGGGCCGCTACGACGATGCCGCGTCGCTGTACCGGCTGTCGCTGTCGCAGGAACGCACGAGCGGCGTGAGCCCGGGCCGCGACGGCCGCACGCCCGCGCAGGCCGCGTTCGCGGATCTCGAGCAGCGGCGCGATCCGGAGATCGAGATCGGCTGGCTGCCCGCATACAAGTCGGGCGACGAAGGGATTTCCGCGTACCGCGCGCAGCAGGTGCCGATCTACGCGCAGATGCCGGTGCGCTACGACGGGCACGCGTTCCTGCAGCTCGACACCGTGCATCTGGACGCCGGCACGCTCGATACGAGCGACCCGAACGCGTATTCGCTGAAGACTTTCGGCACCTACGGCGCGCTCAACGCGCTGGCCGGCTCGTCGCTGGCGCCGTTGAACCAGCAGGCCGCCGCGTTGATCGCGCATCCGCAGGGCGACCTGCACCAACCGATGACGGGCGTCGCGCTCGGCGCCGGCTATCGCACGGATGCGTGGCGCGTCGATCTCGGCACGTCGCCGCTCGGCTTCCCGGTGCATTACCTGGTCGGCGGCGTGCGCTACCGCTTCGACGCGGGCCCGGCGAGCTTCACCGTGAACGCGTCGCGCCGGCCGGAAACGAGCAGCGTGCTGTCGTATGCGGGGATGCGCGATCCGTGGACGGGCGCGGTGTGGGGCGGCGTGCGCCGCGACGGCGTGAACCTGCGCGCGGCGCTCGACGTCGGCCGCGTGAACCTGTTCGCGGAACTCGGCGCGGGCGTGCTGTCCGGCCGCAACGTCGAGCGCAACGCGGAAATCACGCTGCGCTCGGGCTTCACGGTGCCCGTGTACGAACGCGCGACGATGAAGGTGAGCACGGGGCTCGTCGGCAATGCGTGGCACTACGCGCAGAACCTGCGTTACTACACGTACGGGCAGGGCGGCTACTACAGCCCGCAGCGCTACCTGTCGCTCGGCGTGCCGCTCGAGTGGGCGGGGCGGCGCGACGCGCTGTCGTGGGACCTGACCGTCACGGGCGGGATCTCGAACAGCTACGAGAAGGACTCGCTGTTCTACCCGACCTTCGCGGACCAGCGCGCCGCGCAGGAGGCGGCGGGGCTCGTCTACGCGGGCAGTTCGACGCGCGGCGTGTCGTTTTCGTACGGCGTGAACGGCATCGTCGAGTATCGCGTGAATCCGCACCTGAGCGTCGGCGCGCAACTGCACGTCGACCGGTCGCACGACTACGCGCCGAGTTCGGCGCTCGTGTACCTGCGCTATGCGTTCGACGCACGCGCGGCGCGCAGCTGGCTCGTCACGCCGACGCCGGTGCGGCTTTATTCGGATTACTAGGGGAACGCGTGAATACGGAACTCGATGCAACCCGTCCCGCGCTCGGCGCCGCCGGCCTGCTGGGCCGCCTGCGCGCGCTGCTGCGCACCGGGCCGGCCGGCGGCCGCGCCGGCCCGCTGAGCCGGCTCGCGATCGACGGGCTGCCCGACACGTGGACGCAGCTGGAAGCGGGCGGCCTGTACGCGATCTATGCCGCCGCCGGCACGCCGGCGTGCGACGCGCTGGTGTGGGAAAGCGCGCGGCAGTCGCGCACGCGCGACGTGACGGTCGTGCTGTCGCGCGCCGCGGCGCACGTTGCCGCGCAACTGCAGGCGCGCGGTTTCTCGGGCGGCGCGCAGCCGGCCGGCTGGCCGCGCAACCTCAACGTGCTGGCGATGCCGCCCGCGCCCGCGGCGGCCGACGGCGATGCCGCGCGCGAGCCCGGTGCGCCGCGCCGTGCCGCGCCCGGTCCGTTCGCGCGGCTCACGGGCGGCTTGCGCGCGATGAAGCGCTACGGTTTTCGCGCTCGCTCGCTGTATTTCATCGAAGGCGCGCAACGCTGGTTCAGCTGGGACGATCCGACGGCGCTCGCGGAAGAAGCGCACGCGCTCGCCGACTGGTGCCGCACGCACCGGATCGCGCTGGTGCTGCTGGTCGATCCCGAGATCGTGCGCACCGGCGCCGATCCGGACACCGATGATCCGCCGCTCGTGCGCGACGCGAATCGCGCGCCGCGCAGCGGCTTTCACGGCGTGTGCGCGGGCGTCGCGCAGCTGCAGCGCACGCACGGCGAGCTGCTGTGGGTCGTCGATTTCTGGCGCGCGGGCGAGACGCTCGCGGCCGGCGAAGTGCGACCGCTGCGCTTCGCGCCGGGCGGCCGGCTCGCGGCGATCGTCGACGGCGCCGCCGCCGAACCGCTGCGCCGGATGAAGCTCGCGACCGACGAGGATCGCGTCGTCGTCAGCCGCGCGGTGCTCGACGAAGGCGGACGCGTGCCGGCCGACTGGGAAATCGTCGACGACAACGCGGCGGTCGTCGCGGCCTGCGCACGCGCGCAGGCCGCGACCGCGGTGCTGGCGTTCCGCTCGCATGCGCAGCTCGAGACGCTGTGCGCGGCCGTTCACACGCTGCGCCGGCAATGCGGCGGCGCGTTGAAGATCGCCGTGGTCGAGCGCGGCGAGGTGCTGCGCCAGCAGTTCGAGATGCTGGTGCTGAGCGTCGGCGCGAACCGCGTCGTCGCGCGCGACCTGCCGGTGACGCGGATGCACGCGGCCGTGCACGCGCTGCGCGGGCAGCTCTATGCGCGGCCCGTCGCGCCCGACTATCGCGCGGCGCTCGCGGCCGCGCTCGGCGATTCGGTGCTCGGCTACCTGCCGGTCGGCGCGTTCTGCCTGCGGATTCGCGCGGTGCTCGATCGCGGCGCCGTGCTCGCGCTGCCGCATACGCTCGCGAAGATCGCGCTGCTGCCCGGCGCGTCGCACGTCGATGCGCTGCGGCACTGCCGGCCGCGCCGCGCGGGCGACGTCGTGACAGCCGATGCCGGGCACCTGTACGTGTTCCTGTTCGCGTGCGAGCCGGCCGATGCCGAGGATGCGCTCGCGCGTATCTTCGACGTGCCGGTCGAGACGCTGTCCGATCGCGTCGTGTGTCTCGGGCAGGGCAGCATCGACACCGAGCTCGATGCGCTGAAGGCCGAGAACCGGCGCGCGCCGATCGCCGACTACAGCGACCTGTTCGCGACGGCGCAGCCGGCGGATGCGGCACGCGGGCCGGCCGAACGCGCGGCGGATGCCGCGGCGCGTGCCGAACCGGGCGCCGACGGCACCGTGGCCGGTGGGGCCGGCGTGGCCGCCGCGGGCGGTGTGGCCGACCGGCACGTCGATGCGCCGCCGCACGCGGTTCACGCCGACGATGCGACGCCGCTCGCCGACATGTCGGGCGATGCGCCGGCATTTCCTGCATTTCCCGTCGCGCACACGCGCGGCGCCATCCGCAGCGCGATGCCGCTGCGCAAGCCGGAGGGCGCATGATCGCCGAACTCGTCATCGGATTCATCGTCGGCATCGCGATCGCGGTGCCGGTGTGGCTCGTCGCGCAGCACCTGGGCCTCGGCCGCGGCTTTCATGCGCCGCGCGGGCTGCAGCGGCGCGACGCGGTGCCGTGCGAACTCGTGCCGGTCGCGCTGCGCGGGCGCCTGCTGCCCGATGCCGACCACGCCGGCGAGGCCGCGCCATGAAGACGATCGCCGTCACGTCGACGACCGGCGGCGCGGGCCGCACGACGCTCGCCGGCGCGCTCGCGGTGCTGCTCGCCCGTCGCGGCCGGCCGGTCGTCGCGGTCGAGTTCGACGCGCAGAACCTGATGGGCGCGACGCTCGGTCTCGACACGCTGGCCGAGCACGGGCTCGCGCACAGCCTGCTCGGTGACCCGGGTAACGCCGCGCCGTGGCACGCGCATACGTGGCGCAATGCCGACGGCGTGCTGTTCGTCCCGTACGGGCAGGTCGACGCGGCGGGCGCCGCCGCCTGCGATGCGCGGCTCGCGGCCGATCCGGCCTGGCTGTCGCGCGCGCTCGACGAGATCGCGCTGCCGCCTGACGGCGTCGTGCTGGTCGACACCGCGCGCTATCCGTCGCCGCAGGCCGAGCAGGCGATTCGCCGCGCGGACCTGACGCTCGTCGTCGTGCCGCCCGAACCGGCCGCGTGCGCGACCGTTGCCGCGCGCCTCGACGCGCTGCGGGCCGGCGGCGGCGACCTGCAGATCGTCGTGAACCGGCTGAACCCGGCGCGCGACATGCAGCGCGATGCGCTCGCGATGCTGCGCGCGGTCGCGGGACCGGCGTCGATGCTCGAGCAGCGGATTCACGTCGATGCGGCCGTGCCCGAAACGCTCGCACGCGGCAGCTGGATCTTCGACGACGCGCCGTATTCGCAGGCGTCGCACGACCTGAACGGCGTCGCGAACTGGGTCGACGCGTGGCTCGCGGCGGCCGCGGCCGGCCGCACGGGAGCGCGGCGATGAAGGCCGGGTTCGCGTCGCGCTGGCGCGCCGCGGCCCGGCACGCGACCGACTGGTGCGCGCGCGGAATCGGGCTGCCGGCCGAGCGCACGCTGCTCGACTGGCTCGTGCGGCTGTTCTTCCACGCGCCGCCGCCCGGCCGGCCCGATCCCGTGCGCCGCCGGGCACGCATCGCCTTCCTGTGGCTCGCGCGGGAGTGGGGCGTGCTGCAGCCGCTGAGCCCGCGCGAATGGCTGTGGCGCGCGATCGTGCGCGCGCCGCGCGCAGCCGATGGCCGGCCCGCGCGCGATCCGCTCGCGTGGTTCGACACGTTCGTCGTGCCGGCCTACGTCGCGGCGCGCGCGCTCGGCCGGCGCCTCGACGCGTTGCTCGCGCGTCTGCCGTGGGCGCGCTGGGGCGGCTGGCTCGACGCGCGCGCGCACGGCGTCGGCCGGCACCGCTGGCTCGCGCCGCTGCTGCTGATCGCCGGCGCGCTGATGTGGGCCGCGGCCGGGATGTCGCCGCTGATGCCCGGCGCGCAGTTCGCGTTCTTCGCGATCGTCGCGGTGCTGGCGCTCGCGCTGCGCCGCCTGCCGGGCCATCTGCCGACGCTTGCGCTCGCGTCGCTCGCGCTGCTCGCAACCGTCCGCTACGTGTGGTGGCGCACGACCCAGACACTCGATTTCCGCAGCCCCGTCGAGGCGTTCGCCGGCTACCTGCTGTACGGCGCCGAAGCCTATACGTGGATGATCCTGCTGCTCGGCTTCGTCCAGACCGCGTGGCCGCTCGACCGGCCGATCGTGCCGCTGCCCGACGACCCGGACACCTGGCCGAGCGTCGACGTCTACATCCCGACCTACAACGAACCGCTGTCGGTCGTGAAGCCGACCGTCTTCGCGTCGCAGAGCATCGACTGGCCGGCGGCCAAGCTGCGCGTGTACCTGCTCGACGACGGCCGGCGCCCCGAGTTCGAGGCGTTCGCGCGCGAGGCGGGGATCGGCTACCTGACGCGCGACGACAACCGCCACGCGAAGGCCGGCAACATCAACCGTGCGCTGCCGAAGACGCACGGCGAATACATCGCGATCTTCGACTGCGATCACGTGCCGACGCGCTCGTTCCTGCAGACCTCGATGGGCGTGTTCCTGCGCGACCCGAAATGCGCGCTGGTACAGACGCCGCACCATTTCTTCTCGCCCGATCCGTTCGAGCGCAACCTCGGCACGTTCCGCGAGATCCCGAACGAGGGCAACCTGTTCTACGGGCTCGTGCAGTCGGGCAACGACCTGTGGAACGCGACGTTCTTCTGCGGGTCGTGCGCGGTGCTCAAGCGCACCGCGCTGGAGGAGGTGGGCGGCGTCGCGGTCGAGACCGTGACCGAGGACGCGCACACCGCGCTCAAGCTGCACCGCCGCGGCTACACGTCGGCTTACCTGCCGACCGTGCAGGCGGCCGGCCTCGCGACCGAGAGCCTCGCCGGCCACGTGAAGCAGCGCACGCGCTGGGCGCGCGGGATGGCGCAGATCTTCCGCATCGACAATCCGTTCCTCGGGCGCGGGCTCGGCTTCATCCAGCGGATCTGCTACGGCAACGCGATGCTGCATTTCTTCTACGGGATCCCGCGGCTCGTGTTCCTGACGATCCCGCTCGCGTACCTGTTCTTCCACCTGTACTTCATCAATGCGTCGTCGGTCGCGCTCGCGAGCTACGTGATCCCGTACCTGGTGCTCGCGAACGTCGCGAACTCGCGGATGCAGGGGCGCTATCGCCACTCGTTCTGGGCCGAGGTCTACGAATCGGTGCTCGCGTGGTACATCGCGCTGCCGACCACCGTCGCGTTCTTCAGCCCGCAGCACGGCAAGTTCAACGTGACCGACAAGGGCGGCAAGATCGACGAAGGCTACGTCGACTGGTCGACCTCGAAGCCGTACCTCGTGCTGTTCGCGCTGAACGTGCTCGCGATCGCGGCCGGCCTGTGGCGGCTCGTGGCCGACCAGGGCGACGAGGCGTCGACGATCCTGATCACGCTCGGCTGGACCGTCTACAACCTCGCGATGCTCGGCGCGGCCATGGCCGTCGCGCGCGAGACCAAGCAGGTGCGCGTCACGCACCGGATCGCGATGCGCGTGCCGGCGACGCTGCTGCTCGCCGACGGCTCGACTGCCGCATGCTTCACGAGCGACTACTCGACCGGCGGCCTCGGCCTCGAAGCGGTGCCGGGGCTGCCGCTCGCGGTCGGCGACACGCTGACGGTATGCGTGACGCGCGGCGACCGGCCGTTCCCGTTCCCGGTGCGCGTGAGCCGCGTGACGCCGACCCACGTCGGCGTGAGCTTCGAGGCGCTGACGCTCGAGCAGGAGCGCCAGCTCGTGCAGTGCACGTTCGGCCGCGCGGACGCGTGGCTCGACTGGCACGCGAGCGCGCGCGCGGACACGCCGCTGCGCGGGCTGAAGGAAGTGCTGCGCGTGGGCCTGGACGGTTACGTACGGATGTGGAAAGGTGCGGCGCGCGGCGTGCAGTCGATGCTGGCACCGAAGCTCGATCGGGCGCGCGACTGACGCGGCGCCCATCACGGAGTGGTTTAGATGACGTTCTGGAATCTGTATTTCATCCTGAAGTTCGCGCTGTTCGCGACCGGCCACCTGCAGCCGCTGTGGCTCGCGAACCTCGCGTTCGCGCTGGCGCTCGCGGCGAGCGCGCCGATCCGGGCGCGCGTGTGGCGCATCGTGCGGCAGCTCGCCGCGCTCGCGATCGCGGTGCCGCTCCTTGCGCGCGAGCTGCATGCGCCGCCGCTCGCGCGCCTTGTCGATGCCGCGCGCGAGGTCAGCACGTTCCGCCTCGACTACTGGATGGAGCTGCTGCCGCGCCTGTTGCCGCCGCTGCTGGTGCTGACCGTGGCGGGCGTGCTGATCGTCTATTTCATCGTCAACCGCTGGGTGCGCGTCGCGACCTTCGTGCTCGCCGCGCTGGTCGTGATGCCGCTGTGGCAGGCCGGCAACGGGCTGATGGCGCGCGTCGTCGCGCCGCTCCCGCAGCAGCAGGCCGACGCCACGGGCGGGCGCGCCGGCCAGCCCGAGGACCACAACGCGGCGCTCGCGACGTTCCGCGCGCAGGAGTCGCAGCGGCAGGTCGCGTTCGGCCATCTCGGCAACGATCCGGCCGCGCAGTTCGACGTGATCGTGCTGCACGTGTGCTCGCTGTCGTGGGACGACCTCGATGCCGCGAAGGTGCGCAATCACCCGATGCTGAGCCACTTCGACTACCTGTTCAACAACTTCAGCACGGCGGCGAGCTACAGCGGCCCGGCCGCGATCCGCGTGCTGCGCGCGAGTTGCGGGCAGGAAGCGCACGCGGACCTGTACAAGCCCGCGCCGCAGCAGTGCCACCTGTTTTCGCAACTCGCGTCCGCCGGCTACACGGTGCAGTCGCTGCTGAACCACGACGGGCACTTCGACAACTTCCTGCAGGTCGTTCACGACAACATCGGCGTGCCCGACGCGCCGATGATCTCGAACGCCGCCGCCCCGGTCGCGATGCATGCGTTCGACGGCTCCGCGATCAAGGACGACTACGGCACGCTCGCGAACTGGTACGCGCAGCGCGCGTCGGTGCCGGGCCCGGTCGCGCTGTACTACAACACGATCAGCCTGCACGACGGCAACCGCGTGGTGGGCAGCTCGCTCACCAGCATCGATTCGTATCCGCAGCGCGTGACCCGGATGATGAACGACTTCGACCGGCTCGCCGACCTGATCGCGCAGTCGGGACGGCGCGCGGTGATCGTGTTCGTGCCCGAGCACGGCGCCGCGCTGCGCGGCGACAAGAACCAGGTGGCCGGCCTGCGCGAGATCCCGACGCCGCGCGTCGTCCACGGGCCGGTCGGCGTGCGGCTCGTCGGCTTCACCGGCAATCACGGCACGACGACCGTGATCGACCAGCCGACGAGCTTCCTCGCGCTCGCGCAGCTGCTGTCGAACCTCGTGTCGAACAGCCCGTTCAAGCCGGGCGCGACGCTTGCGCAATATGCCGCCGATCTGCCGCGCACGCGGATGGTCGGCGAGAACGAAGGCACGGTGACGCTGCAGACGAGCACCGGCTATGCGGTGAAGACTCCGGACGGCGTATGGATCGACGAACAGTAAACATCGGCGAAGGCGACGACGATCGCCTGTCGCAACCGAACGACGTGCTCGGCCTCGCGCGGCACCTGCCCGCGCTGGATCCGGCCCGCTACGTCGACGAGCAGGCACGGCGCGCATTCGTCGAATCGCTCGAGCGCTGGCCCGTGCTCGCGAAGCTGATGGGATTGAAGCGGTAAACGCAAGGCGGCCGGCGTGAATGCCGGCCGCGCTGCATCGATGCGCCGACCGCTATCGGCTCACCGCGGGCTCACTGCGTGCGGCGCTCCGGCTGGCGCGTCCATTCGTTTTCCTCGCCCGGCACCTTGCCGAAGGTCTGCGCGGCCCACGCGTGGCGGGCCGCCTCGATCTTCGCGCGCTCGCTCGACACGAAATTCCATTCGATGAACCGCTCGCCCGGCAGGTGCGCGCCGCCGAGCAGCATCACGCGCGCGCCGTTCGCGCTGGCGAGCGCGACGTTCGTGCCGGGTTCGAGCACGGCCATCGTCGCGGGGGCGAGCGGCGTGCCGTCGATCGTGAGGTCGCCGTCGACGAGATACACGCCGCGCTCGTCGTGTTCCGCGTCGAGCGCGAGCTGCCCGCCCGCTGCGAATTCAGCATACGCATAGAGCGTCGGCGAGAACACCGCGACCGGCGACGTGAGCCCGAACGCGGTGTCCGCGATCACGCGCACGTGCGCGCCGTCGCGCGTGAACGACGGCAGCGTGTCGGCCGCGTGATGCACGAACGCGGGCGTGGTGTCCTCGTGCTCGACCGGCAGCGCGACCCAGGTCTGGATCCCGTGCACCGGCTGTTCATGCGGGCGGTCCTCGTCGGGCGAACGCTCCGAGTGGACGATGCCGCGCCCGGCCGTCATCCAGTTCACGTCGCCGGGCACGATCTTCCGCCGGAAGCCGAGGCTGTCGTGATGCATCAGCGTGCCGTCGAACAGGTAGGTGACGGTCGCGAGGCCGATGTGCGGATGCGGCAGCACGTCGATGCCGCTGCCGGCCGGCAGCACGGCCGGCCCCATCTCGTCGAAGAAGATGAACGGGCCGACGAGGCGCGCGGCGCGCGCGGGCAGCACGCGGCGCACGACGAGGTTGCCGATGTCGCTCTCGCGCGGCGTGAGCAGGGTCTTGATCGATGCGGACATGGTGGGTCTCTCGTATCCGGTGGGTCAGGCGATGGCCGTATCGATCGTGATCGGGTGCGTGAGGATCTTGTGCACCGGGCACGCATTCGCGATCTGCAGCAGGCGTTCGCGCTGCTCGTCGGTCAGGTCGCCGTCGAGCGTGATGCGGCGCATGATCGTGCTGCCCGCGCCGCCCGATTCGTGCGCGAGCTTCACGTGCACTTCGGCGAGCGGCCAGCCCTTGCGTTGCGCGTACATCTTCAGCGTGATCGCGGTGCACGCGCCGAGGCTCGACAGCAGCAGCGCGACGGGCGTCGGCGCGGTATCGCCGCCGCCGAGCGACGCCGGTTCGTCGGCGCGCCACTGATGGACGCCGTCGGTGAAATGGACCAGGTAATCGACCGAGCCGATGCTCGCTTCGACGGACAGTTCGCTCATTGCAATTCCATGTGGGGAAAGGGAAGGCGGGCCGGCCGGGGAGGGCCGGGCAGGCCGGACGTTACGGTTCGAGCAGGCGCTGCAGCCGCAGTTCCTCGAAATCCAGCTCGGATTCTATGCGGTGCAGCACCGCGTCGTCGACCCGGCCGTCGCGATGCAGCTCGAGCAGCGCATCACGCGACACGCCGACCAGCTCGAGCTCGACGCGCAGCATCCGCGCGCGCACGTCCGCCGGTTCCGCGCCGTCGCGGTGCGCGCGTTCGTTGAACGCGACGCGGCTGCGGTATTCGGTCAGCAGCCGGTCGAGCGATGCGCGTTCGAGGCTCGTGCCGCGCTGCTCGCGCGCATCGAGTTCGGCGAGCGCCGCGCCGAACGTGTGGGCGCGCACGGCATGCTCGGACATCGTGCGCCGCGCGGCCGGGCGCAGCTTCAGCACGCGGATCAGCGGCGCGAGCGTGCCGCCTTGCACGACCAGCGTCGCGATGATCAGCAGGAACGTGCTGAACAGGATCAGGTCGCGCCCGGGGAAGTTGCCCGGCAGCGCGATCGCGGCCGCGAGGCTCACGACGCCGCGCATGCCGGACCAGCCGAGCACGACGGCCTCGCGCCACGACCACGGCGCATGGCCCGCGCGCGGCGCGCGCAGGCGGCCCGGCAGCCACATCGCGACGAACACCCACACGACGCGCGCGGCGATCGCGGCGGCGGTGGCCGGCAGCGCGACGCGCAGGCCGGCCATCAGCACCGCGCCTTCGTGGTTCACGCCGGCGAGGATCGCATGCAGCGCGAGGCCGATCAGGATGAACACGAGCGCGTCGAGCACGAACACGATCGCTTCCCAGGTCGCCTTCGCCTTGATCCGCATGTCGGCGCCGAACACGCGATGCTGGCGCACGCCGAGCACGAGGCCGCAGGTCACGACCGACAGCACGCCCGAACCGTGCACGGCTTCGGCGATCCCGTAGCTGCCCCACGCCATCGCGAAGGTCACGACGATCCCGAGCATCGGCTCGCGCAGGCGCTGCAGCACCCAGCACATCGCATGGCCGCACGCGAGGCCGACCGCGATGCCGATCAGCGTGAGCGAGAAGAACAGGCCGGTGGCGCTCGCGGTCGTGATCGTGACGGCGAGCGCGGCCGAGACGGCCATCTGATACAGCAGCAGGCCCGATGCATCGTTGACGAGGCTTTCGCCTTCGAGCACCGCGACGAGCCGCGCGGGCAGCGGGTGGCGCTGCAGGATCGCCTTCGCGGCGACCGCGTCGGGTGGCGACACGATCGCGCCGAGCGTGAAGCACGCGGCCCACGGCAGCGCCGGATTGGCCGCATGCACGGCGAGCGCGACCGCAACCGTCGTGAACACCACCGCGCCGAGCGCGAGCGACGCGATCGACGCGAGCTCGTGGCGGAATTCCTTCCACGCCGTATAGAAGCCGCTCGACATCAGCAGCGGCGGCAGCACGGCCACGAGCAGCAGCGCCGGATCCATGTCGGGCGTGCGCTTGCCTGCGATGGCAACCACGCAGCCGCCGAGCAGCAGCACGACGGCCGGCGGGATCGACACGCGCTCCGCGAGCCAGGTGAGCGCGCCCGCGCCGCAGATCAACAGCAGCAGGTAGTGGAACAGCTCGACGTTGGTCATGAGTCTTGCATCACGACGGCTTGCGATCGTTCGCGGCGGCGCCCGGCAGCGCGCCGAACATGTGCTGGCTGCATTGTGCATCGCGCCACGCGGTATTCAGCCGGTAGCCGGCCAGCATCCGGCGCGCGAGCGGCAGGATCTGTTCGCCGGCCAGCATGCCGAGGAGGCCGACGAGCGCGATGATCGGCGGTGCCGGCGAATTCACGCCGAGCGCACCGTAGATGACGCCGGCGAGGATGCCTGCGAACAGCGACAGAAAATACGGCTTCATGATGAAAACCTCTCGTGATAGGCTGATCGGGGGCGAAGGGCGCGCCTTCAACGTGCTGGAAGCGTATCGGGTTTACGTGTGGAACAAAAGGGCGGACAGCCGTTGGAGAGCCCCCTCTTTCGGAATTCGATCGATTCCATTTCTTGGATGTTCGAGCCGCGGCTTTTCCGATTAAATGGCTGCAACCGGAAGACGCAGATCCGGGGTAACGCACAGTCGGCTCCTCTCGGTTTCCGATCGAGGCAAGCCTTAAACGTTTCCTGTCCAAAGGATGATACGCGCCATGAGCAACCCGAAGCTTGAAGTCCTCACCCCCCAGAACAGCCAGCTGATCTTCATCGACCAGCAGCCGCAGATGGCATTCGGCGTGCAGTCGATCGATCGCCAGACGTTGAAGAACAACGTCGTCGGGCTCGCCAAGGCCGCGAAAGCATTCAACATCCCGACCACGATCACGACCGTCGAAAGCGACAGCTTCTCGGGTTACACCTATCCCGAACTGCTCGACGTGTTCCCGAACCAGAAGACGCTCGAACGTACGTCGATGAACTCGTGGGACGACCAGAAGGTGCGCGACGCGCTGGCTGCGAACGGCCGCAAGAAGGTGGTCGTCTCCGGCCTGTGGACCGAAGTCTGCAACACGACGTTCGCGCTCTGCGCGATGCTCGAAGGCGACTACGAGATCTACATGGTCGCCGACGCATCGGGCGGCACGTCGAAGGATGCGCACGACTTCGCGATGCAGCGGATGATCCAGGCCGGCGTCGTGCCCGTCACCTGGCAGCAGGTCGCGCTCGAGTGGCAGCGCGACTGGGCGCGCCGCGATACCTACGACGCCGTGATGGCGATCGCGAAGGAGCATTCGGGCGCGTACGGGATGGGCGTCGACTACGCGTACACGATGGTCCACAAGGCGGCACAGCGCACCGCGACGCCGCACGAGTCGATCCCGGCCGTGCCGGCGAAGTAACGGGTCGCGGGCCGCCCGCTCAGACGGGCGGCAGTGCCCACGGCGCGTGCGACAGATGTTCGACGAGGAACTCGAGCAGCGCCGTCACGCGCGCGGCACGCAGCATGCCGGGCGGTGTGACGAGGTTGACGTTGAGGTCCGGAATTTTCCAGTCGTGCATCACTTCCTCGAGCGCACCGCTTTGCAGTTCATTCCATACCAGGAACGCCGGCTGCAGTGCGATACCGTGGCCGGCGATCAGCGCGGGACAGAGGACGTCGGCGTTGTTCGCACGGATGCGCCCGCGCACCGGCACGCCGAATTCGTCGCCCGACGTCGTATGGCGAAAGCGCCAGTATTCGGGCGTCGGGATGTTCGTGTAGGTCAGGCACACGTGCTGGTCGAGTTCGCTCGGATGGGTCGGCCGGCCGTGCCGGTCCAGATACGCGGGCGACGCGACGAGCGGCCGGCGTACCGCGCACAGGCGGCGTGCGCGCAGCGACGAATCGCTCAGTTCGGCGATCCGGATCGCGACGTCGAAGCCGCCGGACACGATGTCGACGAAGTTGTCGGTGAGCACGAGGTCGACGTCGACGCGCGGATAGCGTTCGAGAAACGCGGGCAGCAGCGGCGCGAGATTGCACAGGCCGTAGGACATCGGTGCGTTCACGCGCACGAGGCCGTGCGGTTCGAGCGCGTGTGCGGATGCCTCGTCCTCGATCAGTTCGGCGTCGGCGAGCAGCCGGATCGCACGATCGCGCAGCAGTTCGCCGGTCGGTGTGAGCGACAGCTTGCGCGACGTACGGTACAGCAGCATCGCGCCGAGGCGCTTTTCGAGTCGCGCGATCGCTTTCGACACGGTCGGTTGCGTGATGCCGAGCAGGTCGGCGGCCTTGGCGAACGAACCGGTCTCCGCGACCCGCGCGAAGATGGCCCAGGCTTCGAGGTCGGGCAGATGTTGCATGGCTGGAAAGCGTGGCGGCGAAGTGAAGCGGACGGGACGGCAGCGGATCGGGCCGCAGGCGCACGGCGCCCGGCCCCCGGGCGGTAATGCGGCACATTCTAATTCAGTCGGGAGGGACGTATGGAATCGTATCTGGTTTCATTGGGCGCCGGCGTGCTGGTCGGCGTCGTGTACAGCGTGATCAAGGTGCGCTCGCCCGCACCGCCGCTGATCGCGCTGGTCGGGCTGGCCGGCATGCTGATCGGCGTGGCGGCCGTTGCACCGGTCCGTCACTGGCTCGGTTTCTGATTGCATCGAGGACATATTGATGAGCGTACCCGACACTCAACCGGATCTGATCCTCCACAACGGACGATTCACGACCCTCGACCGCGCGAACCCCGTCGCGACTTCCGTCGC
>NZ_QTPV01000057.1:0-43224 GCF_003857985.1 Burkholderia sp. Bp9090 | reverse complement strand
GAAAAGTTTTAGCGGACCAAGCCGCACGTCAACGTTGGTACGATTGGTCACGTTGACCACGGCAAGACGACGCTGACGGCAGCGATCACGACGGTGCTGACGAAGAAGTTCGGCGGCGAAGCGAAGGCTTACGACCAGATCGACGCGGCACCGGAAGAAAAGGCGCGCGGTATCACGATCAACACGGCACACGTCGAGTACGAAACGGCTAACCGCCACTACGCACACGTCGACTGCCCGGGCCACGCTGACTATGTGAAGAACATGATCACGGGCGCGGCACAGATGGACGGCGCGATCCTGGTTTGCTCGGCAGCAGACGGCCCGATGCCGCAAACGCGTGAGCACATCCTGCTGGCACGTCAGGTTGGCGTTCCGTACATCATCGTGTTCCTGAACAAGTGCGACATGGTGGACGACGCTGAACTGCTCGAGCTGGTCGAGATGGAAGTTCGCGAACTCCTGTCGAAGTACGACTTCCCGGGCGACGACACGCCGATCGTGAAGGGTTCGGCCAAGCTGGCGCTGGAAGGCGACACGGGCGAGCTGGGCGAAGTGGCGATCATGAGCCTGGCCGACGCGCTGGACACGTACATCCCGACGCCGGAGCGTGCAGTTGACGGCGCGTTCCTGATGCCGGTGGAAGACGTGTTCTCGATCTCGGGCCGTGGTACGGTGGTGACGGGTCGTGTCGAGCGCGGCATCGTGAAGGTCGGCGAAGAAATCGAAATCGTCGGTATCAAGCCGACGGTGAAGACGACCTGCACGGGCGTTGAAATGTTCCGCAAGCTGCTGGACCAAGGTCAGGCAGGCGACAACGTCGGTATCCTGCTGCGCGGCACGAAGCGTGAAGACGTGGAGCGTGGCCAGGTTCTGGCGAAGCCGGGTTCGATCACGCCGCACACGCACTTCACGGCTGAAGTGTACGTGCTGAGCAAGGACGAAGGCGGCCGTCACACGCCGTTCTTCAACAACTACCGTCCGCAGTTCTACTTCCGTACGACGGACGTGACGGGCTCGATCGAGCTGCCGAAGGACAAGGAAATGGTGATGCCGGGCGACAACGTGTCGATCACGGTGAAGCTGATCGCTCCGATCGCGATGGAAGAAGGTCTGCGCTTCGCAATCCGCGAAGGCGGCCGTACCGTCGGCGCCGGCGTCGTCGCCAAGATCATCGAGTAAGCCAGTTATTCGTTGATCGACAGTTTTGGGGCTGGCAACAGCCAGCCCCAGCATGGTTTAGGGGTATAGCTCAACTGGCAGAGCGTCGGTCTCCAAAACCGAAGGTTGGGGGTTCGATTCCCTCTGCCCCTGCCAAAAATCGCCACGTGTCCCACGTGGCATTTGTTTTAAGGTGTTATGGCGAATCCATCCGTCGAAACTGTAAATACCTCCGGCGATAAGCTGATGCTGGCCCTGGGCGTATTGCTGGTCTTGGCCGGATTCGTGGGCTTCTTCTGGCTGGCCAACCAGCAGTGGTATGTCCGCGGTGCCGCATTGGCGGTAGGTATCATCGCCGGCGTGGCCGTCGGCCTGATGTCCGCACCTGGCAAGAGCCTCATCGCGTTTGCCAAGGATTCGTACAAGGAAGTCCGCAAGGTCGTTTGGCCCACCCGCAAGGAAGCAACGCAAACCACACTCGTCGTGTTCGGTTTCGTGCTCGTGATGGCGATTTTCCTCTGGTTGAGTGACAAATCGATCGAATGGGTGATTTTCTCGGCGATTCTGGGTTGGAAATGATATGAGCGATACTCCGGCATCCCCGAGCGGAAAGCGTTGGTACGTCGTGCACGCCTACTCCGGTATGGAGAAGAGCGTGCAGCGTGCGCTTCAGGAGCGCATCGAACGTGCTGGCATGCAGGATAAATTCGGTCAGATCCTGGTTCCGACCGAAGAAGTGGTCGAAGTCAAAGGTGGCCACAAGGCAGTAACCGAGCGTCGTTTCTTCCCCGGCTACGTGCTGGTGGAAATGGAAATGACGGACGAAACGTGGCACCTCGTGAAGAACACGGCGAAGGTCACGGGTTTCGTCGGCGGTGCGCGTAACCGCCCGACTCCGATTTCCCCGAAGGAAGTCGAAAAGATCATGTCGCAGATGCAGGAAGGCGTCGAGAAGCCGCGCCCGAAGACCCTGTTCGAAGTTGGCGAGATGGTGCGTGTCAAGGAAGGCCCGTTCACGGACTTCAACGGCACGGTCGAAGAAGTCAACTACGAAAAATCGCGCGTGCGTGTGTCGGTCACGATCTTTGGCCGATCCACTCCGGTCGAACTCGAGTTCGGCCAGGTCGAAAAAGTTTGATCCCGATTCGGTGGGCAGCCTCGGCTGCCCACCTTCGCGCTTACGGTCCGCGTTATGGCCGTTGAGGAGCGTCAGTAGCCAGCGGCGAACGCGCGTTATCACTCACCGAACGCCGTCTGGCGTTCCAACGAGGTTTACAAATGGCAAAGAAGATTGTCGGCTTTATCAAGCTGCAGATTCCTGCAGGTAAAGCCAACCCGTCGCCGCCGGTCGGTCCGGCACTGGGCCAGCGCGGCCTGAACATCATGGAGTTCTGCAAGGCGTTCAACGCGCAGACTCAAGGCATGGAGCCGGGTCTGCCGGTGCCGGTGGTCATCACGGCATACGCTGACAAGAGCTTCACGTTCGTGATGAAGACGCCGCCGGCAACCGTCCTGATCAAGAAGGCGGCGAAGGTGGACAAGGGCTCGAGCAAGCCGCACACCGACAAGGTCGGTTCGATCACGCGCGCTCAAGCCGAAGAAATCGCGAAGACCAAGATGCCGGACCTTACGGCAGCTGATCTGGACGCAGCCGTTCGCACCATCGCTGGTAGCGCACGCTCGATGGGCATCACTGTGGAGGGCGTGTAAATGGCTAAGATCTCCAAGCGCCGTCAGGCATTTGCCGCCAAGGTCGACCGTCAGAAGCTGTACGCGATCGAAGACGCACTGGCACTCGTGAAAGAATGCGCGAGCGCGAAGTTCAACGAATCGATCGACGTCGCAGTCCAGCTCGGCATCGATGCGAAGAAGTCGGACCAGGTCGTTCGTGGTTCGGTCGTTCTGCCGGCAGGTACGGGCAAGTCGGTTCGCGTTGCCGTGTTCGCGCAAGGCGAGAAGGCCGAGCAGGCTCGTGCAGCAGGCGCGGAAATCGTCGGTATGGAAGACCTGGCTGAGCAGATCAAGGCTGGCCAGATGGACTTCGACATCGTGATCGCTTCGCCGGACACGATGCGTATCGTCGGTACGCTCGGTCAGATCCTCGGCCCGCGCGGCCTGATGCCGAACCCGAAGGTTGGTACGGTCACGCCGGACGTCGCAACCGCCGTCAAGAACGCGAAGGCTGGTCAGGTGCAATTCCGTGTCGACAAGGCCGGTATCATCCACGCGACCATCGGCCGTGCATCGTTCGAATCGACTGCACTGCGTTCGAACCTGTCGGCGCTGATCGAAGCGCTGCAGAAGGCGAAGCCGGCAACGAGCAAGGGCGTCTACCTGCGCAAGATCGCACTGTCGAGCACGATGGGCGTCGGCGTGCGTGTCGACCAGGCTACGCTGGCAGCGTAAGAAAGTATTCGGGCCGCTTCGTTCGCGAAGCGGTCTACATGGGCTTTGGGCGGTTGTTCGTGCAGTTGGGCGGGCAACCGGTTATCAAAGACCGTTGGTGGGACGCAGCAGGCAGGCGATCCCTTAATTCAAGCCAACGCAGATGGCGAACCCGAAAAAGTTTTGCAGTGGTGAAGCCGCAGGTCGTGAAGCGATTCACGGCGTGAGGTGGAAATACTCCTAACGAGGTCGGACGCCGTTGTTGAACGAGGTACGTGAGGTTTCGGCCATGCCGGCCGCGCCGAACGTATCGTTTCTGGAGGCTAACCGTGCCGCTTAATAGAGAAGACAAGCAAGCCGTCGTCGCTGAGGTTTCCGCGCAAGTCGCGAAGGCCCAGACCGTTGTGCTGGCTGAGTATCGTGGAATTGCGGTTGGCGATCTGACCAAGCTGCGCGCGAAAGCGCGTGAGCAACAGGTTTACCTGCGCGTGTTGAAGAACACGCTGGCGCGTCGCGCTGTTGAAGGTACCCCGTTTGCTCCGCTGGCAGAGCAGATGACTGGTCCGCTGATCTACGGCATCTCGGAAGATGCAATTGCCGCTGCTAAGGTCGTCAACGACTTCAGCAAGAGCAATGACAAGTTGGTCATCAAGGCTGGTTCGTTCGATGGCAAGGTGATGGACAAGGCTGGCGTGCAAGCGCTGGCAAGCATCCCGAGCCGTGAAGAACTGCTCTCGAAGCTGCTGTTCGTTATGCAATCGCCTGTTTCGGGCTTCGCGCGTGCCCTGGCCGCGCTCGCCGAGAAGAAGCAAGCGGAAGCTGCGTAAGCGAACGTGCATCAGCGTTACTGATCGCTGGCTGTATCCGAATTCAATTTAGGAGTATTTCAAATGGCAATCGCAAAAGAAGACATCCTGGCAGCAGTCGAAGGGATGACCGTTCTGGAACTGAACGAACTGGTCAAGGCGTTCGAAGAGAAGTTTGGCGTGTCGGCAGCTGCAGTGGCAGTCGCTGGCCCGGCAGGCGGCGGCGCTGCTGCTGCTGCAGAAGAAAAGACCGAATTCACGGTCGTTCTGGCTGAAGCAGGCAGCAACAAGGTTGCAGTCATCAAGGCAGTTCGCGAACTGACGGGCCTGGGCCTGAAGGAAGCGAAGGACGTCGTTGACGGCGCACCGAAGGCTGTCAAGGAAGGCGTCGACAAGGCTGCTGCTGAAGAAGCCAAGAAGAAGCTGGAAGAAGCAGGCGCGAAGGTCGAAGTCAAGTAAGTTTCGACGCGCTGTGCGAAGGCTGGCGGTATTTTCACCGCCGGCCTTTTTGTGCTTTGTGGGGACGTTATTCTGGCACTCTTTTGGGAGCCCGAATAATCGGCCCCAGAAGCCAAAGAAAACCGCCGAATCGTTGTCAATGCATCGATTGGCGTTTCTCTTTGTCTTCTGAAGCGACTGCAGAAGGCAAGTTTGGTCGGGTAGCGGGCAACACAGGCATCCGCTGCCGTCAGCCAGCGGTTGGTAGCGGCCAACCACCAAGCTTCTCGGCTCGTTCAAGCCATCGGGCGGCCATCGGGTCTCAGTCGGTGAACACTCGGGTTTGAAACGTCCAGGTATCCCGCCTCGACAGCACCCGCCGTGATTCGGAGATCGTATGCAATATTCCTTCACCGAGAAGAAGCGCATTCGCAAGAGTTTCGCGAAGCGCCCCATCGTTCACCAAGTTCCGTTCTTGCTGGCCACCCAGCTTGAATCATTCAGCACGTTTCTGCAAGCCGATGTGCCTGGCGCGCAACGCAAGCCTGAAGGTTTGCAGGCCGCCTTCACATCGGTATTTCCCATTGTTTCGCACAACGGCTTCGCGCGCCTCGAGTTCGTGAGCTATGCGTTGTCCGCGCCGGCATTCAACATCAAGGAATGCCAGCAGCGTGGCCTGACGTACTGCTCCGCGCTGCGCGCGAAGGTCCGCCTCGTCATCCTCGACAAGGAATCGCCGAACAAGCCGGTCGTCAAGGAAGTGAAGGAGCAGGAAGTGTACATGGGCGAAATTCCGCTCATGACGCCGACGGGCTCGTTCGTCATCAACGGCACCGAGCGTGTCATCGTCTCGCAGCTGCACCGTTCGCCGGGCGTGTTCTTCGAACACGACAAGGGCAAGACGCACAGCTCGGGCAAGCTGCTGTTCTCGGCACGGATCATTCCGTACCGCGGCTCGTGGCTCGACTTCGAATTCGATCCGAAGGACATCCTGTACTTCCGCGTCGACCGTCGCCGCAAGATGCCGGTCACGATCCTGCTGAAGGCCATCGGCCTGACGCCGGAACAGATCCTCGCGAACTTCTTCGTGTTCGACAACTTCACGCTGATGGGCGAAGGCGCGCAACTCGAGTTCGTGCCCGAGCGCCTGCGTGGTGAAGTCGCGCGCTTCGACATCACGGATCGTGATGGCAAGGTCATCGTCCAGAAGGACAAGCGGATCAACGCGAAGCACATTCGCGATCTCGAAGCCGCGAAGACCAAGTTCATCTCGGTGCCGGAAGACTATCTGCTCGGCCGCGTGCTGGCGAAGAACGTTGTCGACGGCGACACCGGCGAAGTGATCGCGAGCGCGAACGACGAAGTCACGGAAAGCGTGCTCGAGAAGCTGCGCGAAGCGGACATCAAGGACATCCAGACGCTCTACACGAACGATCTGGACCAGGGTCCGTACATCTCGTCGACGCTGCGTGTCGACGAAACGACCGACAAGACGGCCGCGCGCATCGCGATCTACCGCATGATGCGTCCGGGCGAGCCGCCGACCGAAGAAGCGGTCGAGGCGCTGTTCAACCGTCTGTTCTACAGCGAAGAAGCGTACGACCTGTCGAAGGTCGGCCGCATGAAGTTCAACCGCCGCGTCGGCCGTGACGAGATCGTCGGCCCGATGACGCTGCAGGACGACGACATCCTCGCGACGATCAAGATCCTCGTCGAGCTGCGCAACGGCAAGGGCGAAGTGGACGACATCGACCACCTCGGCAACCGTCGCGTGCGTTGCGTCGGCGAACTGGCGGAAAACCAGTTCCGCGCGGGTCTCGTGCGTGTCGAGCGCGCGGTCAAGGAACGCCTCGGCCAGGCCGAAAGCGAAAACCTGATGCCGCACGACCTGATCAACTCGAAGCCGATTTCGTCGGCGATCCGCGAGTTCTTCGGTTCGTCGCAGCTGTCGCAGTTCATGGACCAGACCAACCCGCTGTCGGAAATCACGCACAAGCGCCGTGTTTCCGCACTGGGCCCGGGCGGTCTGACGCGCGAACGCGCAGGCTTCGAAGTCCGCGACGTGCACCCGACCCACTATGGCCGCGTGTGCCCGATCGAAACGCCGGAAGGTCCGAACATCGGTCTGATCAACTCGCTCGCACTGTACGCGCACCTGAACGAGTACGGCTTCCTCGAGACGCCGTACCGCAAGGTCGTCGACAGCAAGGTGACCGACCAGATCGACTACCTGTCGGCGATCGAGGAAGGCCGCTACATGATCGCGCAGGCGAACGCCGCGATCGACGAAAACGGCACGCTGATCGACGAACTCGTGTCGTCGCGTGAAGCCGGCGAAACGATGATGGTCACGCCGGACCGTATCCAGTACATGGACGTCGCGCCGTCGCAGATCGTGTCGGTTGCAGCTTCGCTGATCCCGTTCCTCGAGCACGACGATGCGAACCGTGCACTGATGGGTTCGAACATGCAGCGTCAGGCCGTGCCGTGTCTGCGTCCGGAAAAGCCGGTCGTCGGTACGGGCATCGAGCGCACCTGCGCGGTCGACTCGGGCACGACGGTCCAGGCGTTCCGCGGCGGCGTCGTCGACTATGTCGACGCAGGCCGTATCGTGATTCGCGTGAACGACGACGAAGCGGTCGCGGGTGAAGTCGGTGTCGACATCTACAACCTGATCAAGTACACGCGTTCGAACCAGAACACGAACATCAACCAGCGTCCGATCGTGAAGATGGGCGACAAGGTCTCGCGCGGCGACGTGCTGGCCGACGGCGCCTCGACGGACCTGGGCGAGCTCGCGCTCGGCCAGAACATGCTGATCGCGTTCATGCCGTGGAACGGCTACAACTTCGAAGACTCGATCCTGATCTCGGAGAAGGTCGTTGCGGACGATCGCTACACGTCGATCCACATCGAAGAGCTGAACGTCGTTGCACGCGACACGAAGCTCGGGCCGGAAGAAATCACGCGCGACATCTCGAACCTGGCGGAAGTCCAGCTCGGCCGTCTCGACGAATCGGGCATCGTGTACATCGGTGCTGAAGTCGAAGCCGGCGACGTGCTGGTCGGCAAGGTCACGCCGAAGGGCGAGACCCAGCTGACGCCGGAAGAGAAGCTGCTGCGCGCGATCTTCGGCGAGAAGGCTTCGGACGTGAAGGACACGTCGCTGCGCGTGCCGTCGGGCATGAGCGGCACCGTGATCGACGTCCAGGTGTTCACGCGTGAAGGCATCCAGCGCGACAAGCGCGCCCAACAGATCATCGACGACGAACTGAAGCGCTACCGTCTCGACCTGAACGACCAGCTGCGCATCGTGGAAGGCGACGCGTTCCAGCGTCTCGCACGCATGCTGGTGGGCAAGGTCGCGAACGGCGGTCCGAAGAAGCTCGCGAAGGGCACGAAGATCGACCAGGCTTACCTGGAAGACCTCGACCACTACCACTGGTTCGACATCCGCCTCGCGGACGACGAAGCAGCGGCATCGCTCGAAGCGATCAAGAACTCGATCGAAGAGAAGCGTCACCAGTTCGACCTCGCGTTCGAAGAGAAGCGCAAGAAGCTCACGCAAGGCGACGAACTGCCGCCGGGCGTGCTGAAGATGGTCAAGGTGTACCTCGCGGTCAAGCGTCGCCTGCAGCCTGGCGACAAGATGGCGGGCCGTCACGGTAACAAGGGTGTCGTGTCGAAGATCGTCCCGATCGAAGACATGCCGTACATGGCCGACGGCCGTCCGGCAGACGTCGTGCTGAACCCGCTGGGCGTTCCGTCGCGGATGAACGTGGGTCAGGTTCTGGAAGTGCACCTCGGCTGGGCCGCGAAGGGCCTCGGCTGGCGTATCGGCGAAATGCTGCAGCGTCAGGCGAAGATCGAGGAACTGCGCGTGTTCCTGACGAAGATCTACAACGAGTCGGGCCGCCAGGAAGACCTGGAAAGCTTCACCGACGACGAGATCCTCGAACTCGCGAAGAACCTGCGCGAAGGCGTGCCGTTTGCAACGCCGGTGTTCGACGGTGCGACCGAGGAAGAAATGGGCAAGATGCTCGACCTCGCGTTCCCGGACGACATCGCGGAACAGCTCGGCATGAACCCGTCGAAGAACCAGGTCCGCCTGTACGACGGCCGCACGGGTGAAATGTTCGAACGTCGCGTGACGCTCGGCTACATGCACTACCTGAAGCTGCACCACTTGGTCGACGACAAGATGCACGCACGTTCGACCGGCCCGTACTCGCTCGTCACGCAGCAGCCGCTGGGTGGTAAGGCGCAGTTCGGTGGCCAGCGTTTCGGTGAAATGGAAGTGTGGGCACTCGAAGCGTACGGCGCGTCCTACGTGCTGCAGGAAATGCTGACGGTGAAGTCGGACGACGTGACCGGCCGGACGAAGGTTTACGAGAACCTCGTCAAGGGCGATCACGTGATCGATGCAGGCATGCCGGAATCCTTCAACGTGCTCGTGAAGGAAATCCGCTCGCTCGGTATCGACATCGATCTCGACCGCAATTAATCGGACTACGGAGAGAAGGCAATGAAAGCTCTGCTCGATCTATTCAAGCAAGTCCAACAGGAAGAAGTTTTCGACGCGATCAAGATCGGTCTGGCCTCGCCGGACAAGATCCGTTCGTGGTCGTTCGGCGAAGTGAAGAAGCCGGAGACCATCAACTACCGTACGTTCAAGCCGGAACGCGATGGTCTGTTCTGCGCGAAGATCTTCGGGCCGATCAAGGACTACGAGTGCCTGTGCGGCAAGTACAAGCGCCTGAAGCACCGCGGCGTGATCTGCGAGAAGTGCGGCGTCGAAGTGACGCTGGCGAAGGTGCGTCGCGAACGGATGGGCCACATCGAGCTGGCCTCGCCGGTCGCGCACATCTGGTTCCTGAAGTCGCTGCCGTCGCGTCTGGGCATGGTGCTCGACATGACGCTGCGCGACATCGAACGCGTGCTGTACTTCGAAGCATACGTGGTGATCGAACCGGGCATGACGCCGCTGAAGGCGCGGCAGATCATGACCGAAGAGGATTACTACAACAAGGTCGAGGAATACGGCGACGAATTCCGTGCCGAGATGGGCGCGGAAGGCGTGCGTGAACTGCTGCGTGCGATCAACATCGACGAGCAGGTCGAGACGCTGCGCACCGAGCTGAAGAACACCGGCTCGGAAGCGAAGATCAAGAAGTACGCGAAGCGCCTGAAGGTCCTCGAGGCATTCCAGCGCTCGGGCATCAAGCCCGAGTGGATGATCCTCGAAGTGCTGCCGGTGCTGCCGCCGGAACTGCGTCCGCTCGTGCCGCTGGACGGCGGCCGATTCGCGACGTCGGACCTGAACGACCTGTATCGCCGCGTGATCAACCGTAACAACCGGTTGAAGCGTCTGCTCGAGCTGAAGGCACCTGAAATCATCGTCCGCAACGAAAAGCGGATGCTGCAGGAAGCCGTCGACTCGCTGCTCGACAACGGTCGTCGCGGCAAGGCGATGACGGGCGCGAACAAGCGTCCGCTGAAGTCGCTCGCCGACATGATCAAGGGCAAGGGCGGTCGTTTCCGTCAGAACCTGCTGGGCAAGCGCGTCGACTACTCGGGCCGTTCGGTCATCGTGGTCGGCCCGACGCTGAAGCTGCACCAGTGCGGTCTGCCGAAGCTGATGGCGCTCGAGCTGTTCAAGCCGTTCATCTTCAACAAGCTGGAAGTGATGGGCGTCGCGACGACCATCAAGGCTGCGAAGAAGGAAGTCGAGAACCAGACGCCGGTGGTGTGGGACATCCTCGAAGAGGTGATCCGCGAGCACCCGGTGATGCTGAACCGTGCGCCGACGCTGCACCGTCTCGGTATCCAGGCGTTCGAGCCGGTGCTGATCGAAGGCAAGGCGATTCAGCTGCACCCGCTCGTCTGCGCGGCGTTCAACGCCGACTTCGACGGTGACCAGATGGCCGTTCACGTGCCGCTGTCGCTCGAAGCGCAGATGGAAGCGCGTACGCTGATGCTGGCGTCGAACAACGTGCTGTTCCCGGCCAACGGCGATCCGTCGATCGTGCCGTCGCAGGATATCGTGCTGGGTCTGTACTACGCGACCCGCGAAGCGATCAACGGCAAGGGCGAAGGCCTGTCGTTCACCGGCGTGTCGGAAGTGATCCGCGCGTACGAGAACAAGGAAGTCGAGCTGGCCTCGCGCGTCAACGTGCGGATCACCGAAATGGTTCGCAACGAGGACACGTCGGAAGGCGCGCCGGAATTCGTGCCGAAGATCTCGCTGTACGCGACGACCGTCGGTCGCGCGATCCTGTCGGAGATCCTGCCGCACGGCCTGCCGTTCTCGGTGCTGAACAAGCCGCTGAAGAAGAAGGAAATCTCGCGCCTGATCAACACCGCATTCCGCAAGTGCGGTCTGCGTGCGACGGTCGTGTTCGCCGACCAGCTGATGCAGTCGGGTTTCCGCCTCGCGACGCGTGCCGGCATTTCGATCTGCGTGGACGACATGCTCGTGCCGCCGCAGAAGGAAACGATCGTCGGCGACGCTGCGAAGAAGGTGAAGGAGTACGACCGCCAGTACATGTCGGGTCTCGTCACCGCGCAGGAACGCTACAACAACGTGGTCGACATCTGGTCGGCAACGTCGGAAGCGGTCGGCAAGGCGATGATGGAGCAGCTGTCGACGGAGCCGGTGACGGACCGCGACGGCAACGAGACGCGCCAGGAGTCGTTCAACTCGATCTACATGATGGCCGACTCGGGCGCCCGGGGTTCGGCGGTGCAGATTCGTCAGCTGGCCGGTATGCGAGGCCTGATGGCGAAGCCGGACGGCTCGATTATCGAGACGCCGATTACCGCGAACTTCCGCGAAGGCCTGAACGTGTTGCAGTACTTCATCTCGACCCACGGCGCACGTAAGGGTCTGGCTGATACGGCACTGAAGACCGCGAACTCGGGTTACCTGACGCGTCGTCTCGTCGACGTCACGCAGGATCTGGTGGTGGTCGAGGACGATTGCGGCACGTCGAACGGCGTCGCGATGAAGGCGCTGGTCGAAGGCGGTGAAGTCGTCGAAGCGCTGCGCGACCGTATCCTCGGCCGCGTCGCGGTCGCGGACGTCGTGAACCCGGAAACGCAGGAAACGCTGTACGAATCGGGCACGCTGCTCGACGAAACGGCGGTCGAGGAAATCGAACGCCTCGGCATCGACGAAGTGCGCGTGCGCACGCCGCTGACCTGCGAAACGCGTTACGGTCTGTGCGCGGCCTGCTACGGCCGTGACCTCGGCCGCGGCTCGCTCGTGAACGTCGGCGAAGCAGTCGGCGTGATCGCGGCACAGTCGATCGGTGAGCCGGGCACGCAGCTGACGATGCGTACGTTCCACATCGGTGGTGCGGCATCGCGTGCGGCAGTGGCGTCGTCGGTCGAAGCGAAGAGCAACGGTATCGTGCGTTTCACGGCGACGATGCGTTACGTCACCAACGCGAAGGGCGAGCAGATCGTCATTTCGCGTTCGGGCGAGGCGCTGATCACCGACGATTTCGGTCGCGAGCGCGAGCGTCACAAAGTGCCGTACGGCGCGACGCTGCTGCAACTCGACGGCGCGACGATCAAGGCCGGCACGCAGCTGGCGACGTGGGACCCGATGACGCGTCCGATCATCACCGAGTACGGTGGTACGGTGAAGTTCGAGAACGTCGAGGAAGGCGTGACCGTCGCGAAGCAGATCGACGACGTGACCGGCCTGTCGACGCTGGTCGTGATCGACGTGAAGCGTCGTGGTTCGCAAGCTTCGAAGAGCGTGCGTCCGCAGGTGAAACTGCTCGACGCGAACGGCGACGAAGTGAAGATCCCGGGCACGGAGCACGCAGTGCAGATCGGCTTCCAGGTCGGCGCACTGATCACCGTGAAGGACGGCCAGCAAGTGCAGGTGGGTGAAGTGCTTGCACGTATCCCGACCGAAGCGCAGAAGACGCGTGACATTACCGGCGGTCTGCCGCGGGTGGCGGAACTGTTCGAAGCGCGTTCGCCGAAGGACGCCGGCATTCTCGCGGAAGTCACCGGTACGACGTCGTTCGGCAAGGACACGAAGGGCAAGCAGCGTCTCGTCATCACGGACCTCGAAGGCAATCAGCACGAGTTCCTGATCGCGAAGGAAAAGCAGGTCCTGGTCCACGATGCTCAGGTCGTCAACAAGGGCGAAATGATCGTGGACGGCCCGGCCGATCCGCACGACATCCTGCGTCTGCAGGGTATCGAGGCGCTGTCGCGCTACATCGTCGACGAAGTGCAGGACGTGTATCGTCTGCAGGGCGTGAAGATCAACGACAAGCACATCGAGGTGATCGTTCGCCAGATGCTGCGTCGTGTGCAGATCACCGACAACGGCGATACGCGCTTCATCCCGGGCGAACAGGTCGAGCGTTCCGACATGCTGGACGAGAACGATCGCATGATCGCCGAGGGCAAGCGCCCGGCTTCGTACGACAACGTGCTCCTCGGTATCACGAAGGCGTCGCTGTCGACCGACTCGTTCATCTCCGCGGCATCGTTCCAGGAAACGACCCGCGTGCTGACCGAAGCGGCGATCATGGGCAAGCGCGACGATCTGCGCGGCCTGAAGGAAAACGTGATCGTCGGCCGTCTGATCCCGGCCGGTACGGGTCTCGCGTTCCACAAGGCACGCAAGGCGAAGGAGATGTCCGACCGCGAGCGTTTCGACCAGATCGCAGCGGAAGAGGCATTCGACTTCGGTACGCCGAGCGCGCCGGCGGAAGAGCCGCAACACCCGGCAGCCGAATAAGCGCGGGCGGCGCGAGCCGCCTCACGCTGCCGTATTCGCTGTCATCGAAACCGCCCGGTCCGCCGGGCGGTTTTTTTTATCCGTCGTTCACGTGCATGACGGGCTTGCCGCACGGTCGCGCAGGCCCGTCATGCGCGCGCTCGAACCCTGTCCGATCGGCCAACGTTGCACGATTCGCCGCGCGCTGCGCGAGCGGGTTGTTAAAATTGCGGTCATCCTTCCGCCGTCCTCGTTCTCACTCATGTCCCGCGCCCTCGAAATCCTCGACGAAGTTTTTGGTTATTCCGCCTTTCGCGGCCAGCAGGGCGAGATCGTCGAACACGTCGCCGGCGGCGGCGATTGCCTCGTGCTGATGCCGACGGGCGGCGGCAAGTCGCTGTGCTACCAGATCCCGGCGCTGCTGCGCCGCGAGGCCGGGCAGGGCGCGGGCATCGTGGTGTCGCCGCTGATCGCGCTGATGCAGGACCAGGTCGCCGCGCTGAGCGAAGTCGGCGTGCGCGCGGCCTACCTGAACTCGACACTGTCGGGCGCCGAGGCCGCGGCGACCGAGCGCGCGTTGCGCGAGGGCGAGATCGACCTGCTGTACGTCGCGCCCGAGCGGCTGATGACGGGTCGCTTCCTCGACCTGCTCGAGCGCGCGAAGATCGGCCTGTTCGCGATCGACGAGGCGCACTGCGTGTCGCAGTGGGGGCATGACTTCCGTCCCGAATACATCCAGCTGTCGGTGCTGCACGAACGCTTCCCGTCGGTGCCGCGCATCGCGCTGACCGCCACTGCCGACGCGATCACGCGCGACGAGATCATCCATCGCCTCGCGCTCGACGACGCGCGCGTGTTCGTGTCGAGCTTCGATCGTCCGAACATCCGTTACCGTATCGTCGAGAAGGACAACGCGCGTTCGCAGCTGCTCGACTTCATCCGCGCGGAACACACGAACGCGGACGGCACGACCGACGCGGGCGTCGTCTACTGCCTGTCGCGCCGCAAGGTCGAGGAAACGGCCGAATGGCTGAAGGCTCAGGGTGTGCGCGCGCTGCCGTATCACGCGGGGATGGAGTTCGAGGTACGGCAGAAGCACCAGGAAATGTTCCAGCGCGAGGAAGGCATCGTGATGTGCGCGACGATCGCGTTCGGCATGGGCATCGACAAGCCGGATGTGCGCTTTGTCGCGCACCTCGATTTGCCGAAGAGCGTCGAGGGCTACTACCAGGAAACCGGCCGTGCGGGCCGCGACGGGATGCCGGCGAACGCGTGGATGGCGTACGGGCTCGGCGACGTCGTCCAGCAGCGCAAGATGATCGACGAGTCCGATGCGGACGACGCGCACAAGCGCGTGCAGACGTCGAAGCTCGACGCGTTGCTCGGGTTGTGCGAGACGATCTCGTGCCGGCGCGTGCGGCTCCTGAACTACTTCGGCGAGGCGAGCCAGCCGTGCGGCAACTGCGACACGTGCCTCGAACCGCCCGATTCATGGGACGCGACGCGCGAGGCGCAGATGGCGCTGTCATGCGTATTCCGCGCGCAGCGCGCGAGCGGCTTCAATTTCGGCTCGAGCCATCTGATCGAGATCCTGCGCGGCGGCCGCACGGAGAAAGTGTTGCAGCGCGGCCACGATCAGCTCAGCACGTTCGGGATCGGCGCATCGCTGTCCGAACCCGAGTGGCGCGCGATTTTCCGGCAACTCGTCGCGTACGGCTATCTCGCGGTCGACCATGGCGGCTTCGGCGCGCTGATGCTGACCGAGGCTGCGAAGCCGGTGCTGAAGAACGAGGAGAAGGTCACGCTGCGCCGCTACGTGAAGCCGCAGCGCACGCGCCAGTCGTCGAGCCGCAGCGGCACGCGCGTCGACCCGACGGCCGGCATGGGCACGCGCGAGCGCGCACGCTGGGACGCGCTGCGCGCGTGGCGCGCGGAAACCGCGAAGTCCGACGGCGTGCCGGCCTACGTGATCTTCCACGATGCGACGCTGGCCGAAATCGCGCGCAACGCGCCGGAGACGATCGACGACCTGCGCCATATCCCCGGCATGGGCGTGCGCAAGCTCGAACGCTTCGGCGACGAGATCATCGACGTCGTCGAATCGGCGTGACACAGGTGTTCCGACCCTTCCGGTAAACCGCCCGCGCGGCTGGCAAATCACGCAAGCCGTTGACTTAGTTGGTATTTCCGGAATATCATGCTGGGTTCCGGTATTCGGTGGGCCGTGTCGCGTTCGAAAGCTCGCACCCGATTCGCCGGTTCGGAAGTCAACTGTGCGTCGATTCTCGCTTTGCCCGAAATCGATGTGCAGATTTTGTTCAATTTCAGGAATAAACAATGCCAACCATCAACCAACTGGTTCGCAAAGGCCGTCAGTCGGAAACGACGAAGAGCAAGAGCCCGGCCCTGCAGGACTGCCCCCAGCGTCGCGGCGTGTGCACCCGTGTGTACACGACGACGCCGAAGAAGCCGAACTCGGCACTCCGTAAGGTCGCCAAGGTTCGTCTGACGAACGGCTTCGAAGTGATTTCGTACATCGGCGGTGAAGGCCACAACCTGCAGGAACACTCGGTTGTGCTGATCCGCGGCGGCCGTGTGAAGGACTTGCCGGGTGTGCGTTACCACATGGTTCGCGGCTCGCTGGATACCCAGGGCGTCAAGGACCGTAAGCAAGCGCGCTCGAAGTACGGCGCGAAGCGTGCAAAGGCTGCCAAGTAAGCAGTTTTTGATCAGGGATCGCCGCAGGGCGGTCAAGGCGGGAGTGCCGGATTGCCGGTGCTGTCGAGTAAGTGGTCACCCGGCCAAGCTGGTTAGTCGTGAAGATGTGATCGGGTTTGTTGGTGGCCGCGGAGCTGGAACCAGCTCCAACTGAACAAGTAAAGGAAGAATCATGCCGCGTCGTCGCGAAGTCCCCAAGCGGGAAGTGTTGCCGGATCCGAAGTTCGGCAACGTTGATGTTGCCAAGTTCATGAACATGCTGATGCTGTCCGGCAAGAAGTCGGTTGCAGAGCGCATCGTTTATGGCGCATTCGAACAAATCCAGACCAAGGGTGGCAAGGACCCGCTGGAAGTGTTCACGGTTGCGCTCAACAACGTGAAGCCGGTGGTCGAAGTGAAGAGCCGCCGCGTTGGTGGTGCCAACTATCAAGTTCCGGTCGAAGTGCGCCCGTCGCGTCGTATGGCATTGGCGATGCGCTGGCTGCGTGAGGCTGCGAAGAAGCGCAGCGAGAAGTCGATGGCTCTGCGCCTGGCAGGTGAACTCTCCGAAGCGGCCGAAGGCCGTGGCGGCGCGATGAAGAAGCGCGATGAAGTTCACCGCATGGCAGAAGCCAACCGCGCGTTCTCGCATTTCCGTTTCTAAGCGCCTGGCTGGGCTGTTTGCGGAAATAAATTCCGGGCGGGTGCGCTTTTCAGGCGCCTCGCCCGTTTGTGTTGAAGCATGATGCAGCTGAGCTGCATCATGTCATCCCAGTAGAGGATCAAAGTGGCTCGCAAGACTCCTATCGAGCGCTACCGCAATATCGGTATTAGCGCTCACATCGACGCCGGCAAAACGACGACGACCGAGCGCATTCTGTTTTACACCGGTGTGAACCACAAGATCGGTGAAGTCCACGACGGCGCAGCAACGATGGACTGGATGGAGCAGGAACAAGAGCGTGGCATCACGATCACGTCCGCTGCTACCACGGCCTTCTGGAAGGGCATGGGCGGCAACTATCCGGAACACCGCATCAACATCATCGACACCCCGGGCCACGTCGACTTCACGATCGAAGTGGAGCGTTCGATGCGCGTGCTCGACGGCGCGTGCATGGTGTACTGCGCAGTGGGCGGCGTGCAGCCGCAGTCGGAAACGGTGTGGCGCCAGGCTAACAAGTACAAGGTGCCCCGTCTCGCGTTCGTCAACAAGATGGACCGTACCGGCGCGAACTTCTTCAAGGTCTACGACCAGCTCCGTCTGCGCCTGAAGGCGAACCCGGTTCCGGTCGTGGTGCCGATCGGCTCGGAAGAAAACTTCAAGGGCGTGGTCGACCTGATCAAGATGAAGGCGATCATTTGGGACGAAGCGTCGCAAGGCACGAAGTTCGACTACGTCGACATCCCGGCCGAGCTCGCCGAGACCTGCAAGGAATGGCGCGAAAAGATGGTCGAAGTGGCTGCTGAAGCCAGCGAAGACCTGATGAACAAGTACCTGGAAGAAGGCGATCTGCCGGAAGCCGACATCGTCAAGGCGCTGCGCGACCGTACGATCGCGTGCGAAATCCAGCCGATGCTGTGCGGTACCGCGTTCAAGAACAAGGGCGTGCAGCGTATGCTCGACGCCGTGATCGACTTCCTGCCGTCGCCGGTCGACATCCCGCCGGTCAAGGGCGAGCTCGAAAACGGTGAAGAAGCAGAGCGCAAGGCGTCGGACGAAGAGAAGTTCTCGTCGCTCGCGTTCAAGATCATGACCGACCCGTTCGTCGGCCAGCTGATCTTCTTCCGTGTGTACTCGGGCGTCGTCAATTCGGGCGACACGCTGCTGAACTCGACCAAGGGCAAGAAGGAACGCCTCGGCCGGATTCTGCAGATGCACGCGAACCAGCGTGAAGAAATCAAGGAAGTCCGTGCGGGCGACATCGCTGCTGCGGTCGGCCTGAAGGAAGCGACCACGGGCGACACGCTGTGCGACCCGGCGAACCCGATCGTTCTCGAACGCATGGTGTTCCCGGAGCCGGTGATTTCGCAGGCTGTCGAGCCGAAGACCAAGGCTGACCAGGAAAAGATGGGCCTCGCGCTGAACCGTCTGGCGCAGGAAGATCCGTCGTTCCGCGTGCAGACCGACGAAGAGTCGGGCCAGACCATCATTTCGGGCATGGGCGAGCTCCACCTCGAAATTCTGGTCGACCGGATGAAGCGTGAATTCGGCGTGGAAGCGACCGTCGGCAAGCCGCAGGTTGCATACCGCGAAACGATCCGTTCGACGGCGAAGGATGTCGACGGCAAGTTCGTCAAGCAGTCGGGTGGTCGCGGCCAGTACGGTCACGCGGTCATCACGCTCGAGCCGAACGAACAAGGCAAGGGCTACGAGTTCTTCGACGAGATCAAGGGTGGTGTGATTCCGCGTGAATACATCCCGGCGGTCGACAAGGGTATCCAGGACACGCTGAAGTCGGGCGTGCTGGCTGGCTTCCCGGTCGTCGACGTCAAGGTTCACCTGACGTTCGGTTCGTACCACGACGTTGACTCGAACGAAAACGCGTTCCGCATGGCCGGTTCGATGGCGTTCAAGGAAGCGATGCGCAAGGCGAACCCGGTCGTCCTCGAGCCGATGATGGCTGTCGAAGTCGAGACGCCGGAAGACTACATGGGCAACGTGATGGGCGACCTGTCGGGCCGTCGCGGCATCGTCCAGGGCATGGAAGACATGGTTGGCGGCGGCAAGATCGTTCGCGCCGAAGTGCCGCTGTCGGAAATGTTCGGTTACTCGACGTCGCTGCGTTCGCTGACGCAAGGTCGTGCAACGTACACGATGGAGTTCAAGCACTACGCTGAAGCTCCGCGCAACGTTGCTGAAGCGATCATCAGCGCGAAGTCGAAGTAAATCTGCAGCTACCAACCGATATTTTTTGAAAGAAGAGAATCATGGCAAAAGAAAAGTTTGAGCGGACCAAGCCGCACGTCAACGTTGGTACGATTGGTCACGTTGACCACGGCAAGACGACGCTGACGGCAGCGATCACGACGGTGCTGACGAAGAAGTTCGGCGGCGAAGCGAAGGCTTACGACCAGATCGACGCGGCACCGGAAGAAAAGGCGCGCGGCATCACGATCAACACGGCACACGTCGAGTACGAAACGGCTAACCGCCACTACGCACACGTCGACTGCCCGGGCCACGCTGACTATGTGAAGAACATGATCACGGGCGCGGCACAGATGGACGGCGCGATCCTGGTTTGCTCGGCAGCAGACGGCCCGATGCCGCAGACGCGTGAGCACATCCTGCTGGCACGTCAGGTTGGCGTTCCGTACATCATCGTGTTCCTGAACAAGTGCGACATGGTGGACGACGCTGAACTGCTCGAGCTGGTCGAGATGGAAGTTCGCGAACTCCTGTCGAAGTACGACTTCCCGGGCGACGACACGCCGATCGTGAAGGGTTCGGCCAAGCTGGCGCTGGAAGGCGACACGGGCGAGCTGGGCGAAGTGGCGATCATGAGCCTGGCCGACGCGCTGGACACGTACATCCCGACGCCGGAGCGTGCAGTTGACGGCGCGTTCCTGATGCCGGTGGAAGACGTGTTCTCGATCTCGGGCCGTGGTACGGTGGTGACGGGTCGTGTCGAGCGCGGCATCGTGAAGGTCGGCGAAGAAATCGAAATCGTCGGTATCAAGCCGACGGTGAAGACGACCTGCACGGGCGTTGAAATGTTCCGCAAGCTGCTGGACCAAGGTCAGGCAGGCGACAACGTCGGTATCCTGCTGCGCGGCACGAAGCGTGAAGACGTGGAGCGTGGCCAGGTTCTGGCGAAGCCGGGTTCGATCACGCCGCACACGCACTTCACGGCTGAAGTGTACGTGCTGAGCAAGGACGAAGGCGGCCGTCACACGCCGTTCTTCAACAACTACCGTCCGCAGTTCTACTTCCGTACGACGGACGTGACGGGCTCGATCGAGCTGCCGAAGGACAAGGAAATGGTGATGCCGGGCGACAACGTGTCGATCACGGTGAAGCTGATCGCTCCGATCGCGATGGAAGAAGGTCTGCGCTTCGCAATCCGCGAAGGCGGCCGTACCGTCGGCGCCGGCGTCGTCGCCAAGATCATCGAGTAATATCGACGATCCGCGGATCCCTCCGGGGTCCGCGATTCCACGGTAGGCAGTCGTACCGTCGAAACCGGGTGTCCAGTTCGATCTGGCACCCGGTTTTTCTTTGTGGCGTGCGCGTTGCCATATTGACAAACGCACACCACCGCTTCGATTTTTCGTGTAGAATCGCGGGCTTAGCAGTGGAAGTACCGTTCGGGACCGGGCGCCTCGCTCCCCGCAGGCAACAGGTTTCGCGTTCTTTTAGTGTCCGGCGATGCAACATCGCCTCGCTCTTTTCAAGGAATCGTCATGCAGCAACAGAAAATCCGCATTCGCCTGAAGGCTTTCGACTATCGTCTGATCGATCAATCGGCTGCCGAGATCGTCGATACCGCGAAGCGGACTGGCGCAATCGTCCGTGGCCCGGTGCCGCTGCCGACGCGCATCCAGCGTTTTGACATCCTGCGTTCGCCGCACGTCAACAAGACGTCGCGCGATCAGCTCGAAATCCGTACCCACCAGCGCCTGATGGACATCGTCGATCCGACCGACAAGACGGTTGACGCGCTGATGAAGCTCGACCTGCCGGCTGGCGTCGACGTGGAAATCAAGCTGCAGTAAGGCTTTCGGCGCCTCCCGGCGTGTCGGGTGGTGCTAAGTCTTTGTATTGCTTGCGGAAATCGAGAAGTCGGGCTATACTGCTTGGCTTTTCGCGTATTCGCGTAAAAAAGTTGGGCCTTGCGTGCCCGGCATTTTGTAAATCAGCCCCGACCAATCGCAGTCGGGAATGGAGAAAATGATGAGCCTTGGACTCGTAGGTCGCAAGGTTGGCATGACCCGTATCTTCACGGCTGAAGGGGATTCGATTCCCGTCACCGTGCTGGACGTGTCGGACAACCGCGTGACGCAGATCAAGACTGTTGAAACCGACGGCTACACGGCCGTGCAGGTTGCATTCGGCTCCCGCCGCGCATCGCGCGTGACGAAGCCGCTGGCAGGTCATCTCGCCAAAGCCGGTGTCGAAGCCGGTGAAATCCTCAAGGAATTCCGCATTGACGCGGCCAAGGCAGCTGAGCTGTCGAATGGCGCCGTGGTCGGTGCTGATCTTTTCGAAGTAGGCCAGAAGGTCGACGTGCAAGGCGTGTCGATCGGTAAGGGCTACGCCGGTACGATCAAGCGTTACAACTTCTCCTCCGGCCGTGCTACCCACGGTAACTCGCGCTCGCACAACGTGCCGGGCTCGATCGGTATGGCGCAGGATCCGGGTCGCGTTTTCCCGGGTAAGCGCATGACGGGTCACCTCGGTGACGTTACGGTGACGGTGCAGAACCTCGAAATCGCTCGTATCGACGCAGAGCGCAAGCTGCTGCTCGTCAAGGGCGCGATTCCGGGCGCGAAGGGCGGCAAGGTTTTCGTGACGCCGGCCGTCAAGACCAAGGGGGCGAAATAATGGAACTCAAGCTCCTGAACGAAAATGGTCAGGAAGGTGCAGTGGTCAACGCGTCGGACGTCGTGTTCGGTCGTGACTACAACGAAGCGCTGATCCACCAGGTCGTCGTCGCGTACCAGGCGAATGCTCGCCAGGGTAACCGCGCACAGAAGGACCGCGAGCAAGTCAAGCACACCACCAAGAAGCCGTGGCGTCAGAAGGGTACGGGCCGCGCTCGTGCCGGTATGTCGTCGAGCCCGTTGTGGCGTGGCGGTGGTCGCATCTTCCCGAACTCGCCGGAAGAAAACTTCTCGCACAAGGTCAACAAGAAGATGCATCGCGCAGGTCTCTGCTCGATCTTCTCGCAGCTGGCTCGCGAAGGACGTCTGTCGGTCGTCGAGGACATCATCCTCGAAGCGCCGAAGACCAAGCTGCTGGCTGACAAATTCAAGACCATGGGTCTCGACTCCGTTCTGATCATCACGGACACGGTCGACGAGAACCTGTACCTGGCTTCGCGCAACCTGCCGCACGTGGCGATTGTCGAGCCGCGCTACGCTGACCCGCTGTCGCTGATCTACTTCAAGAAAGTGCTGGTCACGAAGGCTGCGGTCGCCCAGATCGAGGAGTTGCTGTCATGAGCGAGATTCGCAAGAACGATCATCGTTTGATGCAGGTCCTGCTCGCACCGGTGATCTCGGAAAAGGCGACGCTGGTTGCCGACAAGAACGAGCAAGTCGTGTTCGAAGTCGCACCGGATGCCACGAAGCAGGAAGTGAAGGCGGCTGTCGAGCTGCTGTTCAAGGTTGAAGTTGATTCGGTCAACGTGCTGGTTCAGAAGGGCAAGCAAAAGCGCTTCGGCCGTTCGATGGGCCGCCGCAAGGACGTGAAGAAGGCGTACGTTTGCCTGAAGCCCGGCCAGGAAATCAACTTTGAAGCGGAGGCCAAGTAATCATGGCAATCGTGAAAGTTAAGCCGACATCGCCGGGTCGCCGCGCGATGGTCAAGGTGGTCAACAAGAACCTGCACCAGGGCAAGCCGTTCGCGGCACTGCTCGACTCGCAGAGCTCGACCGCCGGCCGTAACAACAACGGCCGTATCACCACGCGTCACAAGGGTGGTGGTCACAAGCAGCACTATCGTATCGTCGATTTCCGTCGCACGAAGGATGGCATTCCGGCAAAGGTCGAGCGTCTCGAGTACGACCCGAACCGTAGCGCGAACATCGCGCTGGTGCTCTACGCAGACGGCGAGCGTCGCTACATCATCGCCCCGAAGGGCCTGACCGTCGGCCAACAGCTGATGTCGGGTTCGGAAGCGCCGATCCGTGCAGGCAACACGCTGCCGATCCGCAACATTCCGGTCGGTACGACGATCCACTGCATCGAGATGCTGCCGGGCAAGGGCGCGCAAATGGCGCGTTCGGCTGGCACGTCGGCCATGCTGCTGGCACGTGAAGGCGTCTACGCGCAGGTTCGTCTGCGTTCGGGCGAAATCCGCCGCGTGCACATCGAGTGCCGTGCAACGATCGGTGAAGTCGGTAACGAAGAGCATAGCCTGCGCCAGATCGGCAAGGCTGGCGCGAACCGCTGGCGCGGTATCCGCCCGACGGTGCGTGGCGTTGCGATGAACCCGGTTGATCACCCGCACGGTGGTGGTGAGGGCAAGACGGCTGCAGGTCGCGACCCGGTGAGCCCGTGGGGTACGCCGGCTAAGGGTTACCGCACCCGCAGCAACAAGCGCACGACGACGATGATCGTCCAGCGCCGTCACAAGCGTTAAGGAGTAGGCAATGGCACGTTCTGTAAAAAAAGGTCCGTTCTGCGACGCCCATTTGCTGAAGAAAGTTGAGGCGGCTGCAGCTTCGCGCGACAAAAAGCCGATCAAGACCTGGTCGCGTCGCTCGACGATTCTGCCGGATTTCATCGGCCTGACGATCGCTGTTCACAACGGCCGTCAACACGTTCCGGTGTACATCTCGGAAAACATGGTCGGCCACAAGCTTGGCGAGTTCGCACTGACCCGTACGTTCAAGGGTCACGCGGCCGACAAGAAGGCCAAGAAATAAGGGGCAATCAAGATGGAAGTGAAAGCAATTCATCGCGGTGCCCGCATCTCGGCGCAAAAAACGCGCCTTGTGGCTGACCAGATCCGCGGTTTGCCGGTCGACAAGGCGCTGAACGTTCTGACGTTCTCGCCGAAGAAGGCGGCTGGCATCGTGAAGAAGGTTGTGCTGTCGGCAATCGCGAATGCGGAGCACAACGAAGGCGCTGATATCGACGAGCTCAAGATCAAGAGCATCTACGTCGACAAGGCGGCATCGCTCAAGCGTTTCACCGCGCGCGCCAAGGGCCGCGGTAACCGCATCGAGAAGCAATCCTGTCACATCACTGTGACGGTCGGGAATTAAGGAGCCATACGATGGGACAGAAAATTCATCCGACTGGCTTCCGCCTGGCTGTCAGCCGCAATTGGGCTTCGCGTTGGTACGCGAACAACAACAATTTCGCGGCGATGCTGCAGGAAGACATCGGTGTTCGTGAATACCTGAAGAAGAAGCTGAAGAACGCTTCGGTCGGTCGGGTGGTCATCGAGCGTCCGGCGAAGAACGCGCGCATCACGATTTACAGCTCGCGTCCGGGCGTCGTCATCGGCAAGAAGGGCGAGGATATCGAACAGCTGAAGACGGAACTGCAACGCCGCATGGGCGTGCCGGTTCACGTCAACATCGAAGAAATCCGCAAGCCGGAAACCGATGCGCAACTGATCGCTGACTCGATCACGCAACAGCTCGAGCGCCGGATCATGTTCCGTCGCGCGATGAAGCGTGCGATGCAGAACGCGATGCGTCTGGGTGCCCAAGGCATCAAGATCATGAGCGCAGGCCGTCTGAACGGTATCGAAATCGCTCGTACGGAGTGGTATCGCGAAGGTCGCGTGCCCCTTCACACGCTGCGTGCCGACATCGACTACGCGACCTCGGAAGCGAAGACGACCTACGGGATCATCGGCGTCAAGGTGTGGGTGTACAAGGGCGACACGCTCGGCCGCAATGACGCGCCGGTGGTCGAAGAAGTAGCCGAAGACAAGCGTCCGCGTCGCAATGCGCGTCCGGGCGACCGTCGTCCGCGCCGTGACGGCGAAGGCGGCGCTCCGGGTGCTCGTCGTGGCGCACCGCGCCGTGGCGCCGGCAAGCCCGAAGACGGCAAGACTGGAGAATAACGATGCTGCAACCGAAACGCAGAAAGTATCGTAAAGAGCAGAAGGGTCGTAACACCGGCAAGGCGACGCGCGGCAACGCAGTGTCGTTCGGTGAATTCGGTCTGAAGGCGATCGGTCGCGGTCGTTTGACCGCACGTCAGATTGAAGCGGCGCGTCGTGCAATGACGCGTCACATCAAGCGTGGCGGCCGCATCTGGATCCGGATCTTCCCGGACAAGCCGATTTCGCAAAAGCCGGCAGAAGTGCGTATGGGTAACGGTAAGGGTAACCCGGAGTACTACGTCGCCGAGATCCAGCCGGGCAAGATGCTCTATGAAATGGACGGCGTAACCGAAGAACTGGCACGCGAAGCGTTCCGTCTGGCTGCAGCCAAGCTGCCGCTGAAGACGGCATTCATCGTGCGCCAGCTCGGCGCCTAAGGAGAAAACATGAAGGCTTCCGAACTTCTCCAGAAAGACCAGGCCGCGCTCAACAAGGAGCTGGCGGACCTGCTGAAGGCGCAATTCGGCCTGCGCATGCAACTCGCGACCCAGCAGCTCACGAACACGAGCCAGCTGAAGAAGGTTCGTCGCGACATCGCACGTGTGCGGACCGTCATGACTCAGAAGGCGAACCAGAAATGAACGATAGCGTGAAAACCTCGCTGAAGCGGACGCTGGTCGGTCGGGTCGTCAGCAACAAGATGGACAAGACCGTCACCGTGCTGATCGAGCACCGCGTCAAGCACCCGATCTACGGCAAGTATGTCGTGCGCTCGAAGAAGTACCACGCGCATGATGAAGCGAACACCTGCAACGAAGGCGATCTCGTCGAAATCCAGGAAACTCGTCCTGTTTCGAAGACGAAGGCCTGGACGGTGTCGCGCCTCGTCGAAGCAGCTCGCGTCATCTAAGCGGGCAGAGCAGTAGGCAGTAACAAGCACTTCGCCACGAAGTGCTTGAAATCGCAAAGTTTTTGCTTGCGTGACCAGGGTTATTTGTTATAATCCTGGTCTTCCCTCTTTATGGGAGCCCCGTCGCGGGCGAAGTTGGTGGGGGAAGCGGACTGGCGCCAGCCTGTCCGAAAGATTCACCGAATTGCGATGGCGGGTTTCGTTTGCCGTCGCTGCTGTTCCAACCCAAGCAGCCGATTGGCTGACGGGACCAAGACTGACCGAATGCATCATGGTGGTGCAATCGGATTAAGTTGGGAAAGACAAACCATGATCCAGACCGAATCTCGGCTCGAAGTAGCCGACAACACGGGTGCACGTGAAGTCATGTGCATCAAGGTGCTCGGCGGCTCGAAGCGTCGTTATGCCGGCATTGGCGACATCATCAAGGTGACCGTCAAAGAAGCAACGCCGCGCGGGCGCGTGAAGAAAGGCGAAATCTACAACGCCGTGGTGGTCCGCACCGCCAAGGGTGTTCGCCGTCAAGACGGCTCGCTGATCAAGTTCGACGGCAACGCCGCTGTGCTTTTGAATAACAAGCTTGAGCCGATCGGCACCCGTATCTTCGGGCCGGTGACGCGTGAGCTGCGTAGCGAACGATTCATGAAGATCGTTTCGCTGGCGCCGGAAGTGCTGTAAGGAGTCGCGATGAACAAGATTCGCAAAGGTGACGAAGTCATCGTCGTCACTGGCAAAGACAAGGGCAAGCGCGGCGTCGTGCTGGCTGTCGGTGCAGAACATGTGACGGTTGAAGGTATCAACCTCGTCAAGAAGCATGTGAAGCCGAACCCGATGAAGGGTACGACGGGCGGCGTGGAAGCGAAGACGATGCCCCTGCATATTTCGAACGTCGCACTGGTCGACGCGAATGGCAAGGCGTCGCGTGTTGGCATCAAGGTCGAGGAAGGCAAGAAGGTTCGCTTCCTGAAGACGACCGGTGCCGTACTGAGCGCCTGACGCAGCGGAGTAAAAAATGGCTCGTTTTCAAGAGTTTTACAAAGAAAAGGTTGTGCCCGGCCTGATCGAGAAGTTCGGTTACAAGTCGGTCATGGAAGTGCCGCGCATCACCAAGATCACGCTGAACATGGGTCTTGGCGAAGCGATCGCTGACAAGAAGATCATCGAGAACGCCGTCGGCGACCTCACGAAGATCGCTGGTCAGAAGCCGGTCGTCACGAAGGCACGCAAGGCAATCGCAGGCTTCAAGATCCGCCAGGGTTACCCGATCGGCGCGATGGTGACGCTGCGTGGCCAAGCGATGTACGAATTCCTCGACCGTTTCGTGACCGTTGCCCTGCCCCGCGTGCGTGACTTCCGCGGTGTGTCGGGTCGTGCCTTCGATGGCCGCGGCAACTACAACATCGGTGTGAAAGAGCAGATCATTTTCCCCGAAATCGACTACGACAAGATCGACGCACTGCGTGGGCTGAACATCAGCATCACGACGACTGCGAAGACCGACGACGAAGCAAAGGCTCTGCTCGCCAGCTTCAAGTTCCCGTTCAGAAACTGAGGTTACCGTGGCTAAACTGGCACTGATCGAACGTGAAAAGAAGCGCGCCCGCCTGGTCGCGAAGTTCGCAGCAAAGCGCGAAGCGCTGAAGGCGATCGTCGAAGACCAAAGCAAGTCGGAAGAAGAGCGCTACGAAGCACGCCTTGAGCTGCAGCAACTGCCCCGCAACGCAAACCCGACCCGCCAGCGTAACCGCTGCGCGATCACGGGCCGTCCGCGTGGCACGTTCCGTAAATTCGGCCTCGCGCGTAACAAGATTCGTGAAATCGCATTCCGTGGCGAGATTCCTGGCCTGACCAAGGCGAGCTGGTAATAGGAGAAACGTAAATGAGCATGAGTGATCCTATCGCCGATATGCTGACTCGCATCCGCAACGCGCAGATGGTCGAGAAGGTATCGGTCGCGATGCCCTCGTCGAAGGTCAAGGTTGCAATCGCGCAAGTCCTGAAGGACGAAGGTTATATCGACGATTTCGCCGTCAAGGCGGAAGGTGCGAAGTCCGAACTGAATATCGCGCTGAAGTACTACGCAGGTCGCCCGGTCATCGAACGCCTCGAGCGCGTGTCGAAGCCTGGTCTGCGCGTGTACCGCGGCCGTAACGACATTCCGCAGGTCATGAACGGCCTGGGTGTGGCAATCGTGTCGACGCCGAAGGGCGTGATGACCGACCGCAAGGCGCGCGCTACCGGCGTCGGCGGCGAAGTCATCTGCTACGTTGCTTAAAGCCGAGGAGAGAGAAACATGTCTCGAGTAGGTAAGAGCCCGATCGCGCTGCAAGGCGCGGAAGTCAAGCTGGCCGACGGTGCGATCACCGTCAAGGGCCCGCTGGGCACCATCACGCAAGCGATCAATCCGCTCGTGAACGTGGCGAACAACGACGGCACGCTGAATCTGTCGCCGGTCGACGAAAGCCGCGAAGCAAACGCACTGTCGGGCACGATGCGCGCGATCATCGCGAATGCCGTGCACGGCGTGACCAAGGGTTTCGAGCGCAAGCTGACGCTGGTTGGCGTCGGTTATCGTGCGCAAGCGCAAGGCGACAAGCTGAACCTGTCGCTGGGTTTCTCGCACCCGGTGGTGCACCAGATGCCGGAAGGCGTCAAGGCTGAAACCCCGACGCAAACCGAAATCGTGATCAAGGGGATCAACAAGCAACAAGTCGGTCAAGTGGCTGCGGAAGTCCGCGGTTACCGTCCGCCGGAGCCGTACAAGGGCAAGGGCGTGCGCTATTCCGACGAGGTTGTGATCCTCAAAGAAACGAAGAAGAAGTAAGGGTGCGCAATCATGGATAAGACTCAATCTCGCCTGCGCCGCGCTCGCCAGACGCGTATCAAGATCGCTGAGCTGCAGGTCGCGCGTCTCGCCGTGCATCGCACGAACACGCACATCTACGCTCAAGTGTTCTCGCCCTGCGGCACCAAGGTGCTCGCCAGCGCGTCGACGCTCGAAGCAGAAGTGCGCGCTGAACTGGCCGACAAGTCGGGCAAGGGCGGCAACGTTAATGCCGCGACGCTGATCGGCAAGCGTATTGCCGAGAAGGCAAAGGCTGCCGGCATCGAATCCGTCGCCTTCGACCGCTCGGGCTTCCGCTACCACGGCCGCGTCAAGGCGCTGGCTGAGGCAGCTCGCGAAGCTGGGCTCAAGTTCTAAGGAAGGAATTCGTCATGGCAAAGATGCAAGCGAAAGTTCAGGCTGACGAGCGCGACGACGGCCTTCGCGAAAAGATGATTTCGGTCAATCGCGTGACCAAGGTCGTGAAGGGTGGCCGTATTCTCGGCTTCGCCGCACTGACCGTGGTTGGCGACGGTGATGGCCGCATCGGTATGGGCAAGGGCAAGGCGAAGGAAGTGCCGGTCGCTGTCCAGAAGGCAATGGAACAAGCTCGCCGCAACATGTTCAAGGTGCCGCTCAAGAACGGCACGCTGCAGCACGAAGTGCACGGCAAGCATGGCGCATCCGCTGTCCTCCTCGCTCCGGCGAAGGCAGGTACGGGCGTGATCGCCGGCGGCCCGATGCGCGCAGTGTTCGACGTGATGGGCGTTCAGAACGTCGTGGCGAAGAGCCACGGTTCGACGAACCCGTACAACCTCGTTCGCGCCACGCTGGACGGTCTGCGCAAGCAGTCGACCCCGGCAGACATCGCGGCGAAGCGCGGCAAGTCCGTCGAAGATATTTTGGGCTAAGCCCGGGTGGTCACCATGTCTGAAAAAACTGTCAAGGTTCAGCTCGTCAAGAGCCTGATCGGGACCCGCGAATCGCACCGTGCGACCGTGCGTGGCCTGGGCCTGCGCCGACTCAACTCGGTTAGCGAGCTGCAGGATACGCCGGCGGTCCGCGGCATGATCAACAAGGTCTCGTACCTCGTTAAGGTCATCGCGTAAGCGGCCCTACGGATCAAGGAGTTGATATGGAATTGAATAACCTGAAGCCGGCCGCTGGTGCAAAGCACGCCAAGCGTCGTGTCGGCCGCGGCATCGGTTCGGGCCTCGGCAAGACGGCTGGCCGTGGTCACAAGGGGCAGAAATCGCGTTCGGGCGGCTTCCACAAAGTCGGTTTCGAAGGCGGTCAGATGCCGCTGCAACGTCGTCTGCCGAAGCGCGGCTTCACGTCGCTGACGAAGGAATTCGTCGGTGAAGTGCGCCTGGGCGACCTCGAGAAGCTGCCGGTCGATGAAATCGATCTGCTCGCACTGAAGCAAGCCGGCCTGGTCGGCGAGCTGACGAAGAGCGCAAAGATCATCGCGACGGGCGAACTGAAGCGCAAGATCGTCGTGAAGGGTCTCGGCGCCACCAAGGGTGCGCGCGCTGCGATCGAAGCGGCTGGCGGTTCGTTCGCCGAGTGACACGCGTAGCGCGTCGTTACTTGCATTCATCGGAGAAGGTACTTGGCTAACAGCCCGAGTCTTGCAAAACCCGGTCGAAGCACGGCGAAATTCGGCGATCTGCGTCGGCGAGCGATGTTCCTGCTCCTGGCGCTGATCGTCTATCGCATCGGCGCGCACATCCCCGTGCCGGGCATCGATCCGGATCAACTGGCGAAGCTGTTTCAGAGCCAGGCGGGCGGCATCCTTGGCATGTTCAACATGTTCTCGGGTGGCGCGCTTTCCCGCTTCACGATCTTTGCGCTGGGGATCATGCCGTACATCTCGGCGTCGATCATCATGCAGTTGCTGGCGATCGTCTCGCCGCAACTCGAGGCGCTGAAGAAGGAAGGGCAGGCAGGGCAACGGAAGATCACGCAGTACACGCGGTATTTCACCGTGGTGCTCGCGACCTTCCAGGCGTTCGGTATCGCGGCTGCGCTGGAAAACCAGCCGGGCCTCGTGATCGACCCCGGCATGCTGTTCCGGCTGACGACGGTCGTGACGCTGGTTACCGGCACGATGTTCCTGATGTGGCTGGGTGAGCAGATCACCGAGCGTGGTCTGGGCAACGGCATCTCGATCATCATCTTCGGCGGGATCGCAGCAGGGTTCCCGAATGCCGTCGGTGGGCTGTTCGAGCTGGTGCGTACGGGTTCGATGAGCATCATTTCGGCGATCATCATCGTCGTTCTGATCGCCGCGGTGACTTACCTGGTCGTGTTCATCGAACGCGGTCAGCGCAAGATCCTCGTGAACTACGCGAAGCGCCAGGTCGGCAACAAGATCTACGGTGGCCAGTCGTCGCACTTGCCGCTGAAGCTGAACATGTCGGGCGTGATTCCGCCGATCTTCGCATCGTCGATCATCCTGTTCCCGGCCACGATTCTCGGCTGGTTCAGCACGGGTCAGCCGTCGGGAAGCTGGATCTCCAACACGTTGCATAACGTCGCGGAGGCGCTGAAGCCGGGCCAGCCGGTCTATGTGCTGCTGTACACGCTGGCGATCGTGTTTTTCTGCTTCTTCTACACCGCACTGGTGTTCAACAGCAGGGAAACCGCGGACAACCTGAAGAAGAGCGGCGCGTTTGTTCCGGGCATTCGTCCGGGCGACCAGACCGCACGATATATCGACCGCATCCTCACGCGTCTGACGCTGGCCGGTGCGATCTACATCGTCTTCGTGTGTCTGCTGCCGGAATTCCTGGTGCTGCGCTGGAACGTGCCGTTTTATTTTGGTGGAACGTCGCTGCTGATCATTGTCGTCGTCACGATGGACTTCATGGCGCAGGTGCAGTCGTACGTTATGTCGCAACAGTATGAGTCGCTGCTCAAGAAGGCAAACTTCAAGGGCGGCAACATCCCAATGCGTTAATCAAGGACTATGGCCAAAGACGATGTAATCCAGATGCAAGGTGAGGTGATCGAAAACCTCCCGAATGCGACCTTCCGCGTGAAGCTGGAAAACGGCCATGTCGTGTTGGGGCATATCTCCGGGAAGATGCGGATGCACTACATCCGCATCCTGCCGGGCGACAAGGTGACGGTTGAATTGACGCCTTACGATCTGTCTCGTGCGCGGATCGTGTTCCGGGCGAAGTGATTTGAAAAAAGGGTATTATCATGAAAGTGATGGCATCGGTTAAGCGCATTTGCCGCAATTGCAAGATCATCAAGCGCAAAGGCGTCGTTCGCGTGATCTGCAGCTCGGATCCGCGCCACAAGCAGCGCCAAGGCTGACCGCGCGTTTGTTTGCGCTTTTTGTTTGAGGAAAAACAATGGCTCGTATCGCAGGGGTTAACATCCCGAATCACCAGCATACCGAGATCGGCCTGACGGCAATCTTCGGTATCGGCCGCACGCGCTCGCGCAGCATCTGCACGGCAGCTGGCGTGGAATTCTCGAAGAAGGTCAAGGACCTGACCGACGCAGACCTCGAAAAGCTGCGTGAAGAAGTGGGCAAGTTCATCGTCGAAGGCGATCTGCGCCGTGAAGTGACGATGAACATCAAGCGCCTGATGGACCTCGGTTGCTACCGTGGCGTTCGTCATCGCAAGGGCCTGCCGATGCGCGGTCAGCGTACGCGTACGAACGCACGTACCCGCAAGGGTCCGCGTCGTGCAGCGCAAGCGCTGAAGAAGTAAGCGGAACTGACAGTTACAGGAAAACGTAATGGCTAAGGCTTCGAACACCGCGGCGCAACGCGTTCGCAAGAAGGTTAAGAAGAACGTCGCTGAAGGCGTGGTTCACGTTCACGCGTCGTTCAACAACACGATCATCACGATCACCGATCGCCAGGGCAATGCACTGGCATGGGCGACGTCGGGCGGCCAGGGCTTCAAGGGCTCGCGCAAGTCGACGCCGTTCGCTGCTCAGGTTGCTGCTGAGTCGGCCGGTCGCGTGGCGATGGAATATGGCGTGAAGAATCTGGAAGTGCGGATCAAGGGCCCGGGCCCGGGTCGTGAGTCGGCAGTGCGTGCACTGCATGGCCTCGGCATCAAGATCACCGCGATTTCGGACGTCACCCCGATTCCGCACAACGGCTGCCGTCCGCCGAAGCGCCGTCGTATCTAAGAATGCTGCTGGCACGTTCGTGCTGGCGCATTTGCCTGTCGCCGCGTAGCGTCGACGGGCGTTGCTTTTTTGATTGACTAAGCCCACCGTTCGCCCCAAAGGGCGCGAACTAGCGCGGATTCCGGTCCGCGTGACTGATTGATAAAGGAATGCAAAGTGGCACGTTATATCGGCCCTAAGGCCAAGCTGTCCCGCCGTGAAGGCACCGACCTGTTCCTGAAGAGCGCGCGCCGCTCGCTCGCCGACAAGTGCAAGCTCGACAGCAAGCCGGGTCAGCACGGCCGTACCTCGGGCGCACGTACGTCCGACTATGGTACGCAGCTGCGCGAAAAGCAGAAGGTCAAGCGTATTTACGGCGTCCTGGAGCGTCAGTTCCGCCGCTACTTCGCTGAAGCCGACCGCCGCAAGGGCAACACGGGTGAAAACCTGCTGCAACTGCTCGAGTCGCGTCTCGACAACGTCGTGTATCGCATGGGCTTCGGCTCGACCCGCGCTGAAGCGCGTCAGCTGGTGAGCCACAAGTCGATCACGGTGAACGGCGTCGTCGCGAACGTGCCGTCGCAGCAAGTGAAGGCGGGTGACGTCGTCGCGATCCGCGAAAAGGCGAAGAAGCAGGCGCGTATCGTCGAAGCGCTGTCGCTGGCCGAGCAAGGCGGCATGCCGAGCTGGGTTGCAGTCGATGCGAAGAAGTTCGAAGGCACGTTCAAGCAAATGCCGGAACGCGCTGAAATCGCAGGCGACATCAACGAAAGCCTGATCGTCGAATTGTATTCGCGTTAATCCGATTGACGGCCGAGGTACCCCGATTGCGTTATGCAAGGAGGGGCCTCGGCTGTTTATTTTCTGGTTGTTACCGGTCAGCCTTATCGGTGTAACGAGCCGAGGGTATTGAAAAGGAAAGCCCATGCAAACCAGTTTGCTGAAACCCAAGATCATCGCCGTGGAATCGCTGGGCGAGAACCACGCGAGGGTGGTCATGGAACCGTTCGAACGCGGTTACGGCCACACCTTGGGCAATGCGCTTCGCCGCGTGCTGCTGTCGTCGATGGTTGGCTACGCGCCGACCGAAGTCACGATCGCTGGCGTGGTGCACGAGTATTCGACGCTTGACGGCGTGCAAGAGGACGTCGTCAACCTGCTGCTGAACCTGAAGGGTGTGGTGTTCAAGCTGCACAACCGTGACGAAGTGACGGTGACCCTGCGCAAGGAAGGCGAAGGCGTCGTCACGGCCGGCGATATCGAGCTGGCGCACGATTGCGAAGTCATCAACCCGAATCACGTGATCGCACACCTGTCGAAGGGCGGCAAGCTCGACGTTCAGATCAAGATCGAAAAGGGTCGCGGCTATGTGCCCGGCAACGTCCGTCGCTACGGCGAAGACACGGCCAAGATCATCGGCCGCATCGTCCTCGACGCATCGTTCTCGCCGGTTCGCCGCGTGAGCTACGCCGTTGAAAGCGCACGTGTCGAGCAGCGTACCGACCTCGACAAGCTCGTGATGAACATCGAGACGAGCGGCGTGATCACCCCGGAAGAGGCGATCCGTCAATCGGCCCGCATCCTGGTCGACCAACTGTCCGTGTTCGCGGCACTGGAAGGCACGGAAACGGCTGCCGAAGCACCGTCGCGCGCACCGCAGATCGATCCGATCCTGCTGCGTCCGGTGGACGATCTCGAGCTGACGGTTCGTTCGGCGAACTGCCTGAAGGCCGAGAACATCTACTACATCGGCGACCTGATCCAGCGCACGGAAAACGAGCTGCTGAAGACGCCGAACCTCGGTCGCAAGTCGCTCAACGAGATCAAGGAAGTGCTCGCTTCGCGCGGTCTCACGCTGGGCATGAAGCTCGAAAACTGGCCGCCGGCTGGTCTCGACAAGTAAGCCCGGTTGTAGCCCGGCTGTAGCAGTAGTTGGCAAAGATGCGGATTTTCCTTTAAAATCCGCATCTTGCTTTTTTCTCTACCGGCCCGTGCACCCCAGAGGTGCGATAGAAGAGCTGGATCAAAACTTTGAATCAAGGAAACTGAAATGCGCCATCGTCATGGTCTGCGGAAACTGAACCGCACGAGCAGCCACCGTCTGGCTATGCTCCGTAACATGTCCAACTCGCTGATCGAGCACGAAGTCATCAAGACGACGCTGCCGAAGGCGAAGGAACTCCGTAAAGTCGTCGAGCCGCTGATCACGCTCGGCAAGAAGCCGTCGCTGGCAAACCGTCGCCTGGCGTTCAACCGCCTGCGCGATCGTGACTCGGTGGCGAAGCTGTTCGACGTGCTCGGTCCGCGTTTCGCGAACCGTCCGGGCGGCTACCTGCGCGTGCTGAAGTTCGGCTTCCGCGTCGGCGACAACGCACCGATGGCACTGGTCGAGCTGCTCGATCGTCCGGAAGTCGACGAAACGGAAAACGTGCAAGAAGCCGAGTAAGCTTCCGGTACGCAGCAGGATCCGAAAGGGCCGAGCAATTGCTTGGCCCTTTTTGTTTTTGGCGGCGCCTCGGCTGCGATCGATTGTCGCAGGCCGGTGCCGGCAGTGCCGCGCGGGCTGCGCTACGATATGCAGTTATTGGCGCGGGCCCCTTGATGGGGCGATTCGTGGCGGCGGAAGCCGGTAAAGGCCAGTCAGGAGGGCGCGTATGGTGGTGGTATTGATGCTGACGACGGTGCCGGATGCGGTGACGGCCGCGGCGCTCGCCGACGGCGCGCTCGACGCGCGGCTTGCCGCGTGCGTGTCGGAGCTCGGTGCGATCAAGTCGCGCTATCACTGGCAGGGCAAGGTCGAGACGGCCGACGAGATCCAGTTGCTGTTCAAGACGAGCCCCATCCGCTCGCTCGAACTGGAGCGATTTATTCTCGCGCATCATCCGTACGAGACGCCGGAAATCGTCTCGTGGCAGGGGACGGCCACGGCCGCGTACGGCCAGTGGGTGACCAGCGAAACTCAACGTCTATTTCATGTTTAACGGTATGGCGCTTTCCGTGCGCGTGCGCGCGCTGCGGTTCCTCGCAGTCCTGATGTCGTTCATGTTCGTGCTGGGCGGCCTGTCGGTCGCGCGCGCGGCCGACGATTTTCTCGATCCGTCGGTCGCATTCAAGTTCAGCGCGAGCGAATCGCCGGGGCAGGTGGACGTCCGTTTCAAGGTTGCCAGCGGCTATTACCTGTACCGCGAGCGGTTCGCGTTCGCGGTGAAGGGCGGGCAGGCGACGCTCGGCGATCCGCAATTCCCGGCCGGCCATGTGAAGTTCGACCAGACGTTCCAGAAGGAAGTCGAGACCTATCGCGACGAGGTCGTGATTCATGTTCCGGTCAAGCAGGCGGCGGGGCCGTTCGAGCTCGCTGTGACGTCGCAAGGATGCGCCGACGAAGGAATCTGCTATCCGCCTGCGGAGCACGTCGTGAAGGTCGACGGCGCAGCGCTGGGCGCGGCCGCGCCGGTCGATCGCACGGCGGCTTCGGGCAGCTGGTTCGACAAGGTCACGAGCGCGGATTTCGCGCAGTCGCTGCTCGAGGGGCACGGTTTCTTCACCATCGTCGCACTGTATTTCGTCGCCGGCGTCGTGCTGAGTCTCCTGCCCTGCTCGTATCCGATGATTCCGATCGTGTCCGCGATCATCATCGGCCAGGGCACGCGCGCGACGCACGCACGCGGTTTCGCGCTGTCGCTGACGTACGTGGTCGGCATGGCGCTCGTCTATACGGTGCTGGGCATCGCGGCGGCGCTGGTCGGCCAGAGCCTGGGCGCATGGCTGCAGAACCCGTGGGTGCTCGGTGCATTCGGCGTGCTGCTCACCGCATTCGCCGTATCGCTGATTTCCGGCAAGGACATCGCGCTGCCCGAGCGCTGGCAGAACGGCGCGGCGGAAGCCTCGAGCGCGCGCCGGGGCGGCCACTTCGTCGCGGTCGCCGCGATGGGGGCGTTGTCGGCGCTGGTCGTCGGCGCATGCATGACGGCGCCGCTGTTTGCGGTGCTCGCGTTCATCGCGCACACCGGCAATGCGCTGCTCGGCGGCGCTGCGCTGTTCGCTATGGGGTTGGGGCTCGGCGTGCCGCTGCTCGTCGTCGGCATCGGTGCCGGTACGGTGCTGCCGCGCGCGGGCGCATGGATGGACGGCGTGAAGGTGTTCTTCGGCATCGTGCTGCTTGCCGCCGCGCTGTGGATCGTGTGGCCCGTGCTCGCGGGCGCTCTGAAGATGGTGCTCGCCGCATTGTGGCTGCTCGTCGCGGCTGCGGCGCTTGGCCTGTTTACGCCGCATGCCGGCGCCGCATCGATCTGGCGCCGTCTCGGTCGCGGCCTCGGTGCTGCGCTTGCGATCTGGGCTGCAACGCTGCTCGTCGGTCTTGCGGCGGGCTCCAACGACCCCGTGAAGCCGCTGGCCGTGCTTGCGGCGCGCACGGTTGCGTCGGGCGATGCGTCGGCAGCCGGTGCGGCGACCGGAGGGCAGGGGCCCGCGTTCGCGTCGGTGCGCTCCAGTCGCGAGCTCGATGCGCTGCTGAAGACGTCGGGCCAGCCCGTGATGCTCGACTTCTACGCCGACTGGTGCGTGAGCTGCAAGGAGATGGAGCATCTGACGTTCACCGATTCGCGCGTGCAGGCGCGGCTCGCGCAGCTTCACCTGGTGCGTGCCGACGTCACCGCGAACAATCCGGACGACCAGGCGCTGCTCAAGCGCTTCAACCTGTTCGGGCCGCCGGGCATCATCTTCTTCGATCGCAACGGCAACGAAATCGGCCGTGTGGTCGGTTATCAGGCGGCCGAGACGTTCCTGCGCAGCCTCGATCGCGCGGCGGTACCGACGGTGTGACGCGCGCTCGTCGGCGCACGGGCGGCCCGCTGCGCCGACCGGACGGTGCAAAAAAACGGCGGGACACCGAAGTATCCCGCCGTTTTTCCTTGCGCCGGCCGGCGCGCGGCTCAGCGCTGCGCTTTCAGCAGACGCGCGGCATCGAGCGCGAAGTACGTGAGCACGCCGTCGGCGCCAGCGCGCTTGAATGCGAGCAGCGATTCGAGCACGACCTTGTCGTGATCGAGCCAGCCGTTCATCGCGGCGGCCTTCAGCATCGCGTATTCGCCGCTCACCTGGTACACGTAGGTCGGGAAGCGGAACTCGTCCTTCACGCGACGCACGATGTCGAGATACGGCATGCCGGGCTTGACCATCACCATGTCGGCGCCTTCGTCGATGTCGAGGCGCACTTCGCGCAGCGCTTCGTCGCTGTTCGCCGGATCCATCTGGTAGGTCATCTTGTTGCCCTTGCCCAGATTGGACGCCGAGCCGACCGCATCGCGGAACGGGCCGTAGAACGCCGACGCGAACTTGGCCGAATAGGCCATGATGCGCGTATGGATGTGACCGTCGCTTTCCAGCATTTCACGGACCGCGCCGATGCGGCCGTCCATCATGTCCGACGGCGCGACGATGTCGACGCCGGCTTCGGCCTGCGCACGCGCCTGGTCGACCAGGATCTCGATCGTGTCGTCGTTGATCACGTAGCCGTTCTCGTCGAGCACGCCGTCCTGGCCGTGGCTCGTGTACGGGTCGAGCGCGACGTCGGTCAGCACGCCGAGTTCGGGGAAGCGCTTCTTCAGCTCGCGCACCGCGCGCGGGATCAGGCCTTCCGGATTTGCCGCTTCGCGGCCGTCAGGCGTCTTCAGCGACGGCTCGATGGCCGGGAACAGCGACAGCACGGGCACGCCGAGTTCGACGCACTGCTCGGCGACATGCATCAGCAGATCGACCGACACGCGCTCGACGCCGGGCATCGACGGGACGCTCTGGCGTTCGTTGGTGCCGTCGACGACGAACACCGGATAGATCAGGTCGTCGGTGGTCAGGCGGTTTTCGCGCATCAGGCGCCGGGAGAAGTCGTCGCGGCGCATCCGGCGCGGACGGTGAAGCGGATGGAAGCTCATGGCGATTGGGCAGAAATCAGGGTAGTAAGAACCTTACGGAACCCTTAGGTCATTTTCGAGAGCGTTGGTATATGATAGCGATCGAGCGGCACGCGTCGCGTGCCGCTCCCCGCTTCTCCTCCCTGAGCGGGTGCCTGTCGTTATTCGATTAGGCTGTTTGACCCGCCGTTCAACGGCGGGTTTTTTTATGAGCCGGCCGAATCCGCAGGTGCCGTCAGGTGCGCACGGCCGGTCCCGGCCGCGCGTTGCCCGCTCATTGTGCTACAGGCTCGCTTTTTTCGTCGGCGACGGACGGCCGCACCCAGCTCTCGATCAGTTCATGGGCCTCGTCGAGCCCCGTGCGCTTCAGCGCCGAGAACAGCTGGACCGTCAGCTTGCCCTTCACGCCCTGGTCACGGTACGCGTCGAGTCCCTTTTGCGTGTTGCGCAGCGCGTTGATGCTTTCTTGCCGCGTCAATTTGTCGCACTTCGTCAGCAGCGTGTGGATCGGCTTGCCGGTCGGCGCGAACCACTCGATCATCCGGCGATCGAGGTCGGTCAACGGGCGGCGCGAATCCATCATCAGGATCAGGCCGCACAGCTGCGAACGCGTCGCGAGGTAGGACGACAGCAGCATTTCCCAGTGGGCCTTCGCGGCCCCCGGCACTTCCGCGTAGCCGTAGCCGGGCAGGTCGACGAGGTTCGCGACGGGCTCGGCGGCCGGGCCGACGGAGAAGTAGTTGATGTGCTGGGTGCGGCCGGGCGTCTTCGACGCGAAGGCGAGCCGCTTCTGGTTGCACAGCACGTTGATCGCCGTCGATTTGCCGGCATTCGAGCGGCCCGCGAACGCGATTTCCGGTTGTACCGTCGGCGGCAGGTCGCGCAGATGGTTGACGGTCGTGTAGAAGCGGGCTTGGTGGAGCAAAAAGGCCATGGGGAAACCGGTGGGACGGGGCGGCGCGAGCCGCTTGGTGGAGGCGGGGTAGCCCCGATAGGCGCGGGAGCTTTCAGCGCGATATTGTACAATACGGCGGTTTTGCCGAAGGGCTGCGGGCGCCTGCCTCGCGCTTTTATGCAGCTTCTGCGGTAGACTGGTCGACGTCGTTTTTTGCAGAACCTCAAATTCCCACAAGACGAAACAGGGTGTGCGAATGAATCGACTGTGCAAGTCTCTGATGGTGCTTCAGGTTGCAGCAGGGTTCGTAGGTTTCGTAGCGGAGGCAAATGCGGCGGATGCGGCAAAGCCGGATCTGGACCGCGGCAAGGCGATTGCCGGGCAAGTTTGCGCGTCGTGTCACGGCGCGGACGGCAACAGCGCGTCGGGCAGTTTCCCGAAGCTGGCCGGCCAGCATCCCGACTATCTGGTCAAGCAGTTGAACGACTTCAAGACCCAGCCGGGCGCGAAGGGGCCGGCGCGGACCAATCCGGTGATGGTCGGGTTCGCGAGCGCGTTGAGCGCGGACGACATGCGCAACGTCGCTGCGTATTACGGATCGCAGACGACGAAGCTCGGCACCGCACGCGACGCGGCGACCGTGCCGATCGGCCAGAAGATCTATCGCGGCGGCATCGCGGAAAAGGGTGTACCCGCCTGCGCGAGCTGCCACGGGCCGACGGGGCAGGGCATTCCGGTCCAGTACCCGCGTCTGTCGGGGCAATGGGCCGATTACACGGTTGCCCAGTTGACCGCGTTCCAGCAGGGTGTCGGCGCGCGCAACAACAACGAGGCGATGCATCAGATCGCAGCGCGTCTGTCGGACAACGAGATCAAGGCCGTCGCGGATTACATCGCGGGCCTGCGTTGACCGGACGGTCGCGAATGGAATGACCGGGCGCCCGAAGGGCGGCCGGCGTCAGAACAAGAAAAAGGGTGGGGCGCCGCGTGATTGCGGTTGCCTCGCCCTTTTTTGTCAGCACTCGCCGGGTCGTCCCCAGCGTGCTGACCGCCCCCTTGGGGGCAGCGAACATAGTGAGCGTAGGGGCTGTTTCCCCTTAGTCGGAGTTTGAATGAGCGTTACCACGTCGGGGTTGCAGTCGAAGTCGGGTCAAAGTGCGTCCAGGCGCGCGATCGAGCTGCTGAGCTCGATGCGCTTCGCGATCGCGCTGCTGGTAGTGCTGTCGATCGCGAGCATCGTCGGCACGGTCCTGACGCAGGACGACCCGTATCCGAACTACGTGAACCAGTTCGGGCCGTTCTGGGCGGACATCTTCCGCTCGCTGGGCCTGTACAACGTGTACAGCGCCTGGTGGTTCATGCTGATCCTGATCTTCCTCGTCGTGTCGATCTCGCTGTGCGTGATCCGCAATGCGCCGAAGATGCTTGCCGATGCGAAGAGCTGGAAGGACAAGGTCCGCGAAGGCAGCCTGCGCGCGTTCCACCACAAGGCCGAATACTCGGCGTCCGGCACGCGCGCGACCGTCGCGGCCACGCTCGCCACGTTCGTCACCAAGGCCGGCTACAAGCACGTCGTGCGTGAAACCGACGGCGCGACGCTGATTTCCGCGAAGCGCGGCGCGCTGACGAAGTGGGGCTACATCTCCGCGCACCTTGCGATCGTCGTGATCTGTATCGGCGGCCTGCTGGACAGCAACCTGCCGATCAAATTCCAGATGTGGATGTTCGGCAAGAGCCCGGTCAACACGAGCGCGACGATCAGCGAAATCTCGCCCGACCACCGGCTGTCCGTGTCGAACCCGACGTTCCGCGGCTACGCGTGGGTGCCGGAAGGCCAGTTCGTGTCGACCGCGATCCTGAACCAGCCGAGCGGCTCGCTGATCCAGGACCTGCCGTTCTCGATCCAGCTCAACAAGTTCATCGTCGACTACTACACGACCGGGATGCCGAAGCTGTTCGCGAGCGACATCGTCGTGATCGATCGCGAGACGGGCCAGAAGATCCCGGCGCGCGTCGAGGTCAACAAGCCGTTCACGTACAAGGGCGTGTCGATCTACCAGTCGAGCTTCCAGGACGGCGGCTCGCAGATGGAGATGACGGCCTACCCGATGACGGGCGGCAACGCGAAGACCTTCGCGGTGAAGGGCACGATCGGCAGCACGGCGCCGCTGCAGATGCCGGGCAGCGACGGCGACACGATCGAGTTCTCCGACTTCCGCGCGATCAACGTCGAGAACATGGCCGACGCGAACGGCAAGCCGGACGTGCGCGGCGTCGCGAAGACGGCGTCGCTGAAGGAAGCGTTCGACGAGCGGCTCGGTTCGGGCGCGAAGACGTCGAAGCCGGTGCAGCTCCACAACATCGGCCCGTCGGTGCAGTACAAGATTCGCGGCAAGGACGGCCAGGCGCGCGAATTCAACAACTACATGCTGCCCGTCGACATGGGCGGCACGCGCGTGTTCCTCGCCGGCGTGCGCGCGAGCCCGAACGATCCGTTCCGCTACATGCGGATTCCGGCCGACAGCCAGGATTCGATCGGCGAATGGATGCGCCTGCGCGCCGCGCTCGAGGATCCAGCCGTGCGTGCCGACGCCGCCGCGCGCTTCGCGCAGCGTTCGCTGCCGACGACCGAAGCGTCGCTGCGTGGCCGCCTGCAGGACAGCGCGTTCAAAGTGCTGACCCTTTTTGCGGCGAGCGACGACAGCATCGGCCGCGGCGCCGACGGCCAGCCGGTCGGCGGCTTCCAGGCGGTGGCGACCTTCATCGATCGTTCGGTGCCGAAGGCTGAGCAGGAGAAGGCGGCGAGCCTGCTGCTGCGCATGCTCGAGGGTTCGATGTGGGAGGTCTGGCAGATCGCGCGCGAGCGCGCCGGCGAGCCGGCTGCCCAACAGGGCGCCGACACGATCCGCTTCGTGCAGAACGCGATCAATGCGCTATCGGACAGCTTCTTGTATGGATCGCCGGTCTATTTGCAGCTTGACTCCTTCAAGCAGGTGCAAGCTTCGGTATTTCAGTTGACGCGCGCACCCGGCAAGAATCTGGTGTATCTTGGCAGCCTGCTGCTGGTCGCCGGCATCTTCTCGATGTTCTACGTGCGCGAGCGGCGCCTCTGGTTCTGGCTCAAGGATGCCGGTTCCGGCGTCGATGTGGTGATGGCGATGTCCACGGCCCGCAAGACCTTCGATTTCGAAAAAGAATTCGTGCAGACGCGCGACGCGGCCGGCGCCGCCTTGCGCGCCGCACCGCGCGACGCCGCGCCCGCCGGTGCGGCAGCGACTGCCCGTCCGCCTGCCGGCGGCGATTCCGAGAATTCCACCCGGTAACATCATGGATCTCACGCAAGTTTCCTCTTCCCGTTCGGGGCCGGTTCAGGCCCCGAATCCGGCGCCGTTGTTCGACGACCGTCCGTTCCTCGCGCGCCTGTCGGTCATCGACTGGCTGTTCGCACTGGCACTCGTGGTCGGTGCGGGCTATGCGTTCGTGCATTACAACGAACACATGAATTACTACGACAAGGCGGTGATGATCGGCACCGTGCCGGCGCTCGTCGTGCTCGGCTGGCGCTGGAAGCCCGCGCGGCTG
>NZ_QTPV01000056.1:0-43371 GCF_003857985.1 Burkholderia sp. Bp9090 | reverse complement strand
TGCGCTCGCTCGCGAAGGGCGAGGCGATCACGCAGGACACGTCCACGCTCGAGAACCCGGCGATCCTCGAGCAGCTCAACCGGTCGCTCTGAATGACGCGGCCGGCACCGGCCGCACCCGACACTGTCGACACACGCGCGTTCGGGCGCCCATCCCCGCCCTGAACGCGTCGCACGCGGCCGCCACCCGGCCGCGCACGTGCGTCCCGCCGCGCCCCACCCTGCGTGCGCGGCTCATGCGACGGAAACCGCCACGCGGGCATCCGCCGCATCCCCTTGTTCGATGCATCGACGTACAACAACACTGGAGACACCTCAATGAAAAGCAGAATCGTGATCGGTTGCGCGGCGCTGGCAGGCGCGCTGGCCAGCAGCAGCGGCTTCGCGCAGAGCAGCGTGACGCTGTACGGCAACCTCGACGCCGCGTTGCTGTACACCAGCAAGACACGCGACGCGGCCACCGGCGCGAACGCCGGCCATCAGTTCGCGATGACCGACACCGGCATGACGCCGACGACGTTCGGGATGACCGGCACCGAGGATCTCGGCGGCGGCCTCAAGGCGAAATTCCAGCTCGAGAGCGGCTTCGCCGTCACCAACGGCGCTTTCGCGCATTCGAACGGCAACTTCTTCGGCCGCCAGGCGTGGGTCGGGCTCGACGGCGGGTTCGGCACGGTCAAGGCCGGCGTGCAGTATTCGCCGTTCCTGCTCGCGATCTTCGATTCGGATCCGCGCAGCTTCTCGCACTTCGGCAGCGGGCTGATCAACTACGTCGACAACGTGCTGGTGACGGGCCTGTTCAACCCGAACGCCGTGTCGTACACGAGCCCGACGATCGCCGGCCTCACCGGCAGCGCGATGTTCGCGTTCGGCGGCAAGGCCGGCGACTTCCAGGCCGGCCGCCAGTATTCGGCGAGCCTCAAGTACGAGCACGACGGCTTCATGATCGACGCCGCGTTCTACGACGGCAACGACGGCACCAACCCGACGCCGACGCCGAGCACCGTCGCGTTCGTCGGGCGCACGATCGGCGCCGCCTACCGCTTCGGCCCGGTCACCGCGAAGGCGTCGTTCACGAGCTACAAGGTCGGCGGCTCGTTCAGCAACAACGTGTACGGCGGCGGCCTCGACTATCAGGCGACGCCGGCCGTCGACCTGAACGGCGGCGTCTGGTTCACCAGCGATCGCAACGACACGGCCAATCACTCGCTGCTCGCGGCGATCGGCACGACCTACAGCCTGTCGAAGGCGACCGCGCTGTACGCGCAGGTCGCGATGGTCAACAACCACGGTGCGATGAACACCGGGCTGGGGATCACCAACGCGCTTTACGCGGTCACCGGCACGACCGTCGGCGCGAACCTCGGGATCCGCCACATGTTCTGATGCACGGGCGGTGGCGGCTGCATCGAACCACCGCCCCGATGCATTCGCACTCCGAATCGTTTTTCGCCGATGCCGGCCTGCGGCGATGCATCCGGTTTCGGCGCGACTTCCGTTGCGGGCGGATGCACATGCGGATGCACATGCGAAGCTCCACCCGCCCGTCACCGTGCGTCGCGAGCCGTGCGGAGGCGCAGGACCTGATCCGCCGCGGTGCCGACGCGGGCCGCGTGCGCGACCGCCAGTTCACGCCGGTCGGCGAACGCGCATGACGCGGTAACGTCGCATTGCCGCGGCCACGTCGCAACGCAAGTCGGTGCGTCGTCACGCGATGCCGCGCGGCGCCCGCCGCCGGCATCGCGTGCGGCGTTCAGCCCGCCGCGAGCTGCTGCTCGTCGAACCAGTCGAGCAGCATCCGCGTGACGAACGCGGGGTTCTCCAGGTTCGAGATATGGCCGGCGTCCGGCACCAGCGCATGGCGGCAGCCGATCACGCTCGCCATCTTCACCGTCTCCGACGGCGGGCGCGCCATGTCGCCCGCGCCGCACATCAGCAGCGTGCGTTCGGCATCCAGCCCGGCGAGTGCGGCGAGCGTATCCGGCCGCCCGAAGATCAGCCGGCCGAGCGGGACGATCGATTCCCGCAGCCGGTCGGCCGGCAGGTTCGCGAGCGCCGCGCGAAAGGCGCGCGGCACCGGGTCGGCCAGGTTCACGTCCGGCCGGAAGAACAGCGGCACGATCGCATCGAGCAGCGGCGGCGCGATGCAGCCGGCGGCGGCGATCGCATCGAGCATCCCGAAGTAGCGCAGCCGCGTCGCGTCGGGTTCGGCCTCGAGCGACGCATCCATCAGCACGAGCGAGCGCACGCGCTGCGGTTCGCGCAACGCGAGCCGCGCGCCCCACATCCCGCCGACGCTCAGCCCCACGACCGCGCACTGCCCGATCTCCAGCGCATCGAGCAACGCGCTCGCGTGCGCGGCGAGATCGTCGAGCGTCTGCGTGCCGGCAGGCAGCGGGCCCGATGCGCCATGTCCCCACAGGTCCGGCACGATCACGCGATACCGGCTCGACAATGCGTCGATCTGCGGCGCCCACATCGCGGCATCCCACAGATAGCTGTGCCCGAACAGCACCGGAAATCCGGTGCCGTGATCCTGGTAATGCAGGGTGCTGCCATGAACGATGTGTGCGGGCATGTCGTCTCCGGATGTCAATGCGGTGGGCGGTGAGCGGCGGCCCGGCAACGGGCGCCGCGATCCGCGGCGTTCTGCGACGAACGCGAAGCGGCGAATCATCGCACAGGTTGCCGCCGTTGCGGGTGACTGCCGCGCATGCCGCGACGCAGCGCATCGCGCACTTGCGCCGTGCGGCCGGCACGACGCCGATCGCGCGACGCGGCCGACGCCGGTGCGGCCGCCGCGATGGCGCGCCACGCCGCGCGTGAAGCAACCGCTGACGTGACTGCGGCGCCGGACGACCTCGGATCGTCCGGCGCCGCGACGGGCGAAACGCGCGCTCAGAACACCGCGTGCCCGCTGATGAGGCTCGGCAGCCAGGTGGAGAAGAACGGCATGTACGTGACGATGTTGATCGCACTGAAGATCGCGAGGTAATACGGCCACGCCATCTTCGTCGTCTCGCCGATCGACACGTTGCCGATCGCGCAGCCGACGAACTGCACCGAGCCGATCGGCGGGTGCACGAGGCCGAGCGAGCAGTTCAGCAGCAGCATGATGCCGAACTGCACCGGCCCGACGCCGCATGCCATCGCGATCGGCAGGAACAGCGGCGTCGTGATCAGGATGTGCGCGGCCATGTCGACGAACGTGCCGAGGAACACCTGGATGATGTTGATGTACAGCAGCATCAGCCACGGCGCGGCGGTCGACTGCTTGAGCAGCCCTTCGATCGCATCCGGAATCTCCAGGTACGACATCTGGAAGCGCAGCATGTTGGACACGGCGATCAGCAGCAGCACGACGCCCGTCGTGCGCGCCGCATGCGACAGCGCGCGCCGCAGCTTCCCGGCCGTCAGCGTCCGGTAGACGAGCGCGGTCAGCACGAGCGAGTACACGACGGCGATCGCGGCGGCTTCGGTCGCGGTCGCGATCCCCTTCGCGACACACACGAGGATGATCGCGATCACCATCAGGCCCGGCACCGCGCCGACGAAGCTGCGCAGCACCGCATACCAGCCCGGGAACGACGGCAGCGCCGACGAACCGTCCTCGCGGCGCGGATAGCCGTGGCGCACGGCCTGCCAGTATGCGGCCGCGAGCACGAAGCCCATCACCCACAGCACCGGCAGGAGGCCGGAGAACAGCAGGTCGCCGATCGACACGCCACTCACCGGCTGGCCGTGCAGCATGCCCGTGATCCCCTGCGCGGCGAACGCGTAGATGATCATGTTGGTCGACGTCGGCATCAGCGCGCCGGCGAGCGACGCGTGGGTCGTCACGTTGACCGCGTAAGCCGCGCTGTAGCCTTCGCGCTTCATCAGCGGAATCACCACGCCGCCCATCGCGGAGGTATCGGCCGTCGGCGAACCCGACACGCCGCCGAACAGCGTGCACGCGACGACGTTGGCCATCCCGAGGCCGCCGCGGAAATGGCCGACGGTGGCCTGCGCGAAGCGCAGGATCCGGTCCGCGATGCCGCCGTGCAGCATCAGCTCGCCGGAGAAGATGAAGAACGGCACCGCGAGGAACGAGAACGCGTTCATCCCCGAGATCATCGCCTGCATCGCGGTCGCGATCGGCAGCCCTTCGACCAGGTAGGTCAGCACGCAGGAAATGCCGAGCGCGAACGAGACCGGTACGCCGAGCACGAGGAAAACCAGAAAACTGACGGACAGGATCGCGAGTTCCATGGCGTTATTGTCCCGACGAAGAACGACGAAGCGCGAGCAGGTGCTCGAGCGAGAAGAGGATGATGGCGATCGCCGCGGGAATCGTGATCAGGTAGCGCACGCCTTCGGGCAACCCGATGATCGGAATGCGGTCGCCCATCGTCTCCGCGGCCATGCTGCCGCAGCCGACCATGATCGCGATCGCGAACGCGATCAGGCTCAGGTGCTGGATCGCGATCACCGCGGTGCGCGGGCCCGGCGACAGGCGCCGCACGAGCGAGTCGAGGCCGATGTGGCCGCCGTCGCGCACCTTCATCGCCGCGCCGAACATCGCGATCACGATCACCAGCAGCAGCGCGATCGGCTCGACGAAGTCGGGCGCGTTCTCGAACGCGTAGCGCATCACGACCGCGTAGAACACCAGCACCGTGAGCGCCGCGAGACACAGCGACGCGACCACGGCCAGCGCGCGGAACAGCAGGTCGTTCACGCAGCGCAGGCGCGGCGCCGCCGCATGCGGCCGGCACGGCGCCGCACCGTCCGCGGCAGCCGCGTCCGATGCGCCCACGGCCGCCGCGCCGTTCAGGGAAGCGCGACGGGTCACTTGGTGGCCTCGATCTCGTCGACGATCTGCTTCATCTGCGGCGTCTTCTCGTACTTCGCCCACAGCGGCTGCATTGCCTTCACGAATGCCGCGCGGTCGACCTGCGCGGCCGGCAGGATCTTCGCGCCGCCCTTCGTCACCGTCTGCTGCGCCGATGCCTCGCGCGCGGTCCACAGCTTCTGGTAGTACGGCACCGAATCGGCCGCGGCCTTCCTGATCGCGGCCTGTTCCTGCGGCGACAGCGTGTCCCAGATCTTCTTCGAGAACACCAGCACTTCCGGCGTCATCGCGTGCTGCGTCTCCGAGTAGTCGGGCGCCACCTCGAAGTGCTTGGTTTCCTCGTACGACGGCAGGTTGTTTTCCGCCGCATCGACGAGGCCCGTCTTCAGGCCCGTGTAGACCTCGGCGAACGGCATCGGCGTCGGCGTGCCGCCCATCGCCTTGATCTCGTCGACCATCAGGTCCGATGGTTGCACGCGCACCTTCAGCCCCTTCATGTCGGCCGGCGTGCGCACCGGGCGCTTCGCGTAGATCGAGCGCGCGCCGCTCTCGTAGAACGTCAGCGCGATCATCCCCTTCGCCGCGAACGCGTCGAGGATCTTCTGGCCGGCCGGGCCGTACATCGCCTTGCGGAAATGGTCGACGTCGCGGAACAGGAACGGGAACGACGGGATCAGCGACTCCGGCACGATCTCGTTGAACGACGCGCCGTTCACGCGCGCCATGTCGATCGCGCCGATCCGCACCTGGTCGACCGTGTCCTTCTCGGAGCCGAGCGCGCTGTTGCCGAACACCTTGATCGAGTCCTTGCCGCCCGTCAGCTTCGACAGCTCGTCGCCCATGTACTTGACCGCCATGTTGGTCGGGAAGCTGTCGCCGTGCACGTCCGCCGAGCGGAACACGCGGGCCTGCGCGGACACCGCGAAGCCGGCCATCAGCGCGACGGCCAGGGCGGTACGGGAGCGGGTGAATCGGTGCGTCATCGTCAGTCTCCTTGATGGTTGTTCGTCGTCTGGCGGCGATCCGGGCGGCTTCCGTATCAGTCGGGGCACGGCCTTCACCGAATCGCAGTCATACGTTGTATGACGTGTGGGAGCGAATGTACGTCGGTTAATCGTTTAACTCACTTGGTGCATACCCTATAGGCGCATCTGTAGCGGGTTTTCGGCAAGGCGAAGGGAAAAGCCTTCTCAGTTCAGCGCGTAGCTGGCGAAACGTTTTCCGGAAATGAGGCTGCGTTTGAGCCGGCGCGGTGACGTGTCGTTTTCCGGAGCCGGATGCTCTCTTTCGTTTCTATTTCTACAGTCATAGGATGACTGACTGCCGCCGGCGACGGCCGACTCGACGTGGCCGCCGTCGTTGTAATGAGGACGTGACGACGCCGATGCCCCGCGGTCATGCGGGGCGTCGCGTCATCGTTGCCGGCGTGCCTGCTCACGCGTGCTGGCGGCACCGCGCGTCGACCACGGCGCATGCCGTCGCGGCAGGCACGCGCGATGCGCGCTTGCCGCGACATCGGAAACACGCAAGGAGGTGTGCGATGCAGACGACCAGAACGCCGGCGGGACAGCGTCAGGACACGCCGTTGAATCCGGGCGACGAAGGGCCGCCCGATGCGCCGGGCGTCGGCGAGGATCTATGCGGCGTGTGTCGCGGCACCGGGATGGTCGAAGGACAGCCATGCGCGGTGTGCGGAGGGACGGGTAAGGTACTGCAGGGGATCGGCGGCGGCTAGACGGTCAAACGGAAGCGATGCGTGCAGGCCGCCTTCGGCGCCGTGCGGCGCCCGGACAGGCCACGGATCGAATGCGACCGCGCTACAACGCCGCGATTGACCGGAATCGGGTATCCGCGCGGCGCGCGGCGCGTGAAAGACCTCAACGCCCGAGCCGCCGGTCCCGCAGAAACGCATTCAACTCGCCACCCGCATGCTCGATGTGGCGCTTGAGCAGCGACGCCGCCGCGCGCGCATCGCCCTTGCGGCACAGCGCGACGAGCTCCGCGTGCTCGGATTCGGCCACGTCGCGCGCGGCCTCGGACAGCGACAGCTGCACGCGCGTGTAGCGGTCGGTCTGCTGCAGCAGCGACGCGACGATCGCCGCCGTCTTCGGCTGGTCGGCGCGCGACAGCAGCAGATGATGCAGTTCGGTGTTCAGTTCGCCCCAGCGGCCGGACTGGCTCGCGTGCAGCACTGCGCTGTATTCGTCGAGGATCGCATCGAGCCGCGCGAAATCCTCGGCGGTCAGCTTCGGAATCGACTTTTTCAGCAGCACGGGCTCCAGCAGCGCGCGCAATTCGAACAGTTCGGTGATGTCCTCCGGCGACAGCTCCGACACGATCGCGCCCTTGTGCGGCAGGATCTTCACGAGCCCTTCGCTCTCGAGCTGCACGAGCGCTTCGCGCAGCGGGATCCGGCTGATGCCGAGCTCGGTCGCCAGCGCATCCTGGCGAAGCTGGTAGCCGTCGACGTATTCCCCCGTCAGGATGCGGCGGCGCAGTTCATTGGCTGCGGCTTCGGCGCGCGTGGCGTAGACAAGAGCGGGGCGTTTCTCGTTCATGTTGCGGTTCGGACTGGGGATGGCGGTCAGGCAAGCGCCGACGCGGCGCTGGATATTGCATACTTTCTACGATATTAGCAGAGCGGCCTTGCAGGCGAGCGTCGGCGGTCGCCGCCACCGGCGACGTCGGCATCGACGTCCGGTGTTCCCGCAATACGGCCACCCGACGCTCACCGGCGCGCTTTCTCGAAGTCGGCACGGCAATGAACCAGGCTGCGGCCGCGCGCTGATCGAGCACTCGCCCTAGCATAAGCGCTCGACGATCACGACGTCCGTGTCGTCCCGCGCCCGCAACATGAGCCACGTTTCATCGCGAACGGCAACGCCATCGCGTCGTGCCAGCCTGATCGGCCCTACGTCCAGCCGGCCATGATCGACAACCAGATAAGCGGAACCGGGCATCGGCAACGCGTGCCGCAACGCAGTGCCTTCACGCAGTGTCGCGATACGCACGCGTGCATCGGCATGAATGGGCAACGCGCCGGCGCGGACATCCTCCGGATCGCCGCTCGCCAGCGTCACGAATCGGCCCTCGCGACATCCGGGCGAACAGACTCGCGTCGCACAGCGCGGTGTACCGGCAGGTGTGCGCGGCCGCAGCCGGATCTGGAAGTGCCGCGCGGGCATATTCTCGTCGTTGCGCTCGGCGTGATGGATCGCCGTGCCGGCACTCGTCACGTGGACGGAATCGGCGACCAGACGCACGCGATTGCCCGCGTCGTCTTCATGCGTGATGGCGCCCGACCGCACCCACGTGACGATCTCGACGTCGCGGTGGGCATGCGGGCCGAGGCCCGAGTGCGGCGCGAATTCGACGTCGCTCAACATGTAGAGCGGACCGAGCGGCGCATCGTCGGCGCGCCGGGATTCGCCGATGCGGAAATGCTGGCGAATGTCGACACGGCCGCACCGGATTGCGCCAAGCACAAGAAAAGGCCGATGTTCAATCATGACGGAGCCCGGTTCGAGTACGCCGGGCGCGGATCGCGATCGTCGCAGACGGCGTCTTCCGCACCCGCGCGCCGTGGCTGCACTCAGATCTGCTGCTGGCCGCCATCGACAAACAATTCGATGCCGTTCACGAAGCTCGCGTCGTCCGAGGCCAGGAACAGCGCCGCGCTCGCGATCTCGCCAGGCTCGCCGAGGCGCCCCATCGGGATCTGGGCAGCCAGATAATCGGCGAGGCCCTGGCGCTGCGCGGCATCGTCGCCGGCGAGATCGAGCAGGCCAGGCGTGCGGGTCGCGCCCGGGCTGATCGTGTTCACGCGGATGCCGCGTTCCTTGAGATCGAGAATCCAGCTGCGTGCAAAGGCCCGCACCGCTGCCTTCGAAGCCGAATACACGCTGAACGCCGCGGTGCCCGCGCTGCCCGCCGTCGAGCCGGTGAGAATCACCGAGGCACGCTCGGCAAGCAGCGGCAGCGCTTTTTGTACCGTGAACAGCACGCCCTTCACGTTGCGCTCGAAAGTGTCGTCGTAGTGTGCTTCGGTGATGCTGCCAAGCGGCAGCATCGAACCGCCGCCGGCGTTCACGAACAGCACGTCGAGGCGGCCCTGTTCTTCGTTGATCTGCGCATACAGCGCGTCGAGCTCATCGAGCTTGGTGGAATCCGAACGTACGCCGGTCGCCTTGCCGCCGGCTTCGCGAATGCCCTTCACGGCGGCATCGAGTTCGGCCTGTCGGCGGCCCGTGAGATAGACGTGCGCACCTTCGGCCGCGAAGCGCTGGGCGGTGGCGAGACCGATGCCGCTGGTTGCGCCGGTGACGAGTGCAATCTTGTTGTCGAGTTTGCGTGCCATGGTATTGCTCCTTTCGTTGGATCGGTGTGGGTTGCGTTGCATCGCGTACTGCGATGTGAGGAGAATATCGACGGCCTGATCATTTCGAAATAGAATTGATTGCAAACAAACGTTGCAGAAATGCAAAGATGAGGGAAGATGGCTCAACTACCCGATTTCGAGGGGCTCGCGATGTTCGCGAAGGTGGCCGAACACGGTTCGTTTGCCGCCGCGGCGCGCGCGACCGGCGTGTCGGTCGCGACCGTCTCGCGCGGCGTGGCCCGCCTGGAGGACCGGCTGGGCGCGCGGCTGTTCAATCGCACGTCGCGTCAGCTCTCGCTCACCGAGTTCGGCCGCACGATCAGCGAGAAAGCCGGCGAGATCTATCGCCAGGCCGAGGAGGCGGAAAGCTCGGCACGTGAAATGTCGGTGCGGCCACGCGGGCTGGTGCGTCTGGCCGTGCCGATGTCGTACGGGCTGCGCTGGGTCGCGCCGCTGCTGCCGGGCTTCTTTCGCGCGTATCCGGAAGTGTCGATCGACCTGCATCTGTCGGATGCGTCGGTCGATCTGGTCGCCGACGGGTTCGACGCCGCGCTGCGGATCGCCGCGCTTCCGGATTCGTCGCTGGTCGCGCGGCGGCTGTGCGCGGTGACGCAATTCGTGGTGGCGTCGCCGGAATATCTGACGCGTGAAGGACGGCCCGCCCATCCGCGCGAACTCGCGGATCGTCCTTGTCTCTCGTACGCGTACCGCGCGCGTAGCGCCGTATGGCGCTTCACGAACGACGCAGGCGAAGAAGAGCCGGTGATGCCGGCGGGCCCGCTGCGCGTGACGAACGCCGATGCGCTGTTGCCCACGCTGCTCGCCGGACTGGCGATTGCCGAACTGCCCGAGTTCATCGCCGGCGATTACCTGGCTGACGGCCGTCTCGAAGCGATCCTGACCGACTGGTCGCTGACGAAGGGCGGCATTTACTTCGTCACGCCCTCGGCGCGCGCGCGGCCCGCGAAAGTCGCGGTGCTGTCGGATTATCTTGCCGAGCACCTTTCCGAGCCGACCTGGCGATGGCCGAAATGATGCGTCGGCGCGGTTGATCGGCCGGCGTTTCGTCATTGCATTCATGCAATGACGGTGTGGCGCGAAGCACCGGATACGATGGCCGCGGCACACGCATTCTCGGCGGCGCAATCCGCTTGAAGCGATGCCGACGAAAGGCCGCTCGAGCTATCGAAGCGGCCTGCCGATGTTGCGTCCCGACCGGCGCTTCTGGCCGGTAGACGTCACCGTCATATAGAATGACGCGCTTTGCCCGCACGCCTATGTGGTTCAAGAATCTTCAGCTTCATCGTCTTCCGGCACCGTGGGCCGTTACCCCCGATCAGATGGAAGCATGGCTCGCGCCCCACGCGTTTCAGCCGGGCACCAGCGTCGAGATGCAGCGCTCGGGATGGGCGTCGCCGCGTGACGACGGCGCGCTCGTGTATTCGATCAACCGGCAGATGCTGCTGACGTTTCGCGCCGAAAAGAAGCTGCTCCCGGCGTCGGTCGTCAATCAGGTGACCAAGGCCCGGGCGCTCGAGGTCGAGGAGCAGCAGGGTTTCAAGGTCGGGCGAAAACAGCTGCGCGAACTCAAGGAGCAGGTGACCGACGAACTGCTGCCGCGCGCGTTCACCATTCGCCGCGATACCCGCGTGTGGATCGATACGGTGAACGGCTGGCTCGTCATCGATGCGGCCGCACAGGCACTTGCCGACGACGTTCGCGGCCTGCTCGTCAAATCGATCGATCAATTGCCGCTCGCCGGCGTCCAGGTGGCGCTGTCGCCGGTCGCCGCGATGACGGACTGGCTGCTGTCCGGCGAGGCGCCGGGCGGATTCACCGTGGATCAGGACGCCGAGCTGCGCTCGAGCGGCGAAGGTGGCGCCACGGTGCGATACGTCGGCCACGCGCTGGAGGCGAACGACATGCGCCGGCACATCGAGGCCGGCAAACAATGCATGCGCCTCGCGATGACCTGGAATGACCGGATCTCCTTCGTGCTGACGCCGTCGCTGACGATCAAGCGTGTCACGCCGCTCGACGTGATCAAGGAGGCGTCGGATCCCACCGCGCAGAACGACGACGAACGCTTCGACTCGGATGTCACGCTGATGACGGGTGAATTGGCGCGGATGTTGACCGATCTCGTCGATATCCTGGGTGGCGAGCGGCAAGACTCGGTTCAAATCGCGGCAGCAGCCTGAACCTCGTCGGCTGTCGAGGATCGTCGCCGCGCTACGGCGCTACGGCGCTACGGCGCTACGGCGCGACGGCGCGGCTTCGCGCTGACGCGACCTGTCGGGGAGGACCGTCGCCGCTCTGGCGGCGGGCGGGGTGCGGCTGCGCGCCGGCGAAGCGCCGCCGCACCGTGGAGCCTCTTGCCGCTCGGCCCGGCGGGTTCGAAAAGTCAGCGGACGAGCTATCCGAACACCCGGGCCCATACCGCCCGAAGGCGTCGCGCGCGGTCTTCGAACAGATATGAGGCTGCCAGCGTCAAGAGACCTGAAATCGCACCCGTCACGATGTGCTCGACATAGGGGATACGGTAGTGACTCGTGTGCGAGTAGGCGTCGCCCAACGTCGTCAGGACGCCGACGATCACCGCATTGCCGTATCGATGCGCGTAGAGTTTCGCCGCGGGCGTGAAAGTCAGCAGTACAGCCAGGAGTCCGGTAAACAGACCGGTATGAAATGCAATCGACCAGTGGGCGAGGCTCATGATGTTGCCCCAGCTCCCCGGCATGCAGGTCATGCACGCACTGGTCGGCTGCCAGAAGCGCTGGATGAACAGTCTGACGCGCTGCTTCCACTCGGTTGACATGACGCACTCCCCTCAATGCCGTCGTCACGGCCGACGCCACCATACGTATCGTTGAAGCAGCTTCCAAATCCTTTGACGAGCCTGCCGCCCTCGTCGCGGACGGGTTGGCTATGCGCCGTGGAGGCCGAGCCATAACCTGGACATTAGGAATACTACTCCACGATTCCACGGCCGCCGATTCGACCGGCACCGCGCCGGGCCTTCTCACGAAACCGGGAATCGCTGCGGATCGCGTACTGCAAATGCGCGCATCTTCAATCGACGGAAATCACCGAGCCATCGTGCAACCGCGCGTTCATCGACATGCATGCGCGCGCGAGTGGTTGATCTGGCTATATATCAGGACTTCTTATTGAAAGTCTTGAGCGCCCTGCAATCCATTCGTGGCCTGCGCTTGCTGAAACCTGTCGCCGGGCGTATGGTTTATTTCTCTATCGCCCTTTTCCGGGAGATACCAAAATGGCTGCCATGCAATCCGCGGCCACGCCCCTCTCCGACGAGGAAGCCCGGCGCCAGTTGCGCCGCGCCGTCATCGCCAGCACGATTGGCACCACGATCGAATGGTATGACTTTTTCCTCTACAGCACGGTCACCGGCCTGGTCTTCGCAAAGCTGTATTTCCCCCAATCCCATCCACTCGTCGGCACGCTTCAGGCGTTCCTGATCTATGCCGTCGGCTTCGTCGCGCGGCCGGTCGGCGCGGCGATCTTCGGCCACTACGGCGATCGCATCGGCCGCAAGGCCACGCTGATCGTGACCCTGTTGCTGATGGGGCTCGCGACGTTCGCCGTGGCCTTCGTTCCGACCTACGCGACGATCGGCATCTGGGGCGCCGTTCTCCTCACGGTGCTGCGCTTCATCCAGGGCGTCGGCGTCGGCGGCGAATGGGGCGGCTCGGTCCTGATGTCGATGGAGTGGGCGCGCACCAATGCGCATCGCGGCTTCGTCGCGTCGTGGCCCCAGTTCGGCGTGCCGGCAGGATTGTTCCTCGCCAACCTCGCCGTGCTGGCCATGAGCTGGTTGTCCGGCAGCAGTTTTCTCACGTGGGGCTGGCGCGTGCCGTTTGTCCTCAGCATCCTGCTGGTCGCGATCGGGCTTTATATCCGCCTGAACATTCTCGAGACGCCGATCTTCGCGAAACTGCTGGCCGAGCGCCGGATCGAGAAGGCGCCGATGCTCGAAGTGCTGCGCAAGCAGCCGAGGGATATCGTGCTGTCGGCGTTTGCGCGAATGGCCGAACAGGCGCCGTTCTATATCTTCACGGCGTTCGTGTTCACTTACGGGATCACGGCACTGGGCGTCACGCGAGAGCTGCTGCTGACGGCGGTGCTGGTGGCGTCCGTGGTCGAATTCGTCACCATTCCGCTGTTCGGCCACGTGTCGGATCTGATCGGGCGGCGACGGATGTACATGATCGGTGCGGTTTCCGTCGGTGTATTCGGATTCCTCTACTTCGCGATGGTCGACAGCCGGAATCCGGCGTGGATCTTCGCGGCCATCGTGCTGTCGCTGGTCCCGCATTCGATGATGTACGGACCGCAGGCGGCATTGATCGCCGAGTCGTTTACCGGGCGGTTGCGGTATAGCGGTGCGTCGATGGGTTATCAGCTCGCTTCGGTCATTGCAGGCGGCCCGGCACCGCTGATCGCGACCGCGCTGTTTGCCTACTACCATTCGGGGTATGCGATCGCGGTGTACGTGCTGATATGTGCGGTGCTGAGCCTGGTCGCCGCATCGAAGCTCGGCGACTACACGAACAAGGATATTTCGCGGGAATACGACGACGCGCGAAGTCTGGAGGATCATGGGCACGCGCCGCCGCTGACCTGACGGGTTGGCCGGTTCGCTCGATGCATGGGACGACGAGCCGGCTGCCGGCCCGCTTTCCGCGCCCGGTCCCGATTCAAGCCAACGTGTGCGCCCGGAACGACACGACAACTGCTTGACCGCGGTCGATCACGCCCACGCCCGCTCAGCCGCGCCTCACTCACTGTTTGTGATCCGCGCGAGCGGCGCCCAGCGCTTCGAGCAACGGTCGAAGCGCATCGAGTTCCGCGCCGAAGCCGGCCCAATCCCCCGCCTTCAGCCGCTCGATCGCACGATCGTAATGGGCCAGCGCATCGCGGGCGCGCGTATCCGCCGCGCCGCCGGCCGGCGCTGCCACCGGCCCCGGCCTCGTCTCCTTGAAGAGCGCCGCGAGCGCCTCGCTCAGGTTTTCCTCCATCACGACGCGATCGCCATAGGCCGCGATCACCCGTTTCAACTCGGGCAACTGGCCGGACGACGCGCGCAGATAGAGCGGCGACACGTAGAGAATCGAGTGCTCGATCGGAACGACCACGAGATGTCCGCGGATCACGCGCGAGCCCATCTGGTTCCACAGCGAGATCTGCTGCGAGATTTCCGTGCTCTGCTGGATGCGCGCCTCGATCTGGTACGGCCCGTAGATCAGCTTTTCCTTGGGGAACGCGTAGACGATCAGCTTGCCGTACCCGGGCGGATCGCAACGCGCGGCCAGCCACGCGATCATGTTCTCGCGCTGGCTCGGCACCATCGGCAGCATGAGCACGAAGCCGGCCTGCGCATCGCCGGGCAGCCGCATGATCGTGTAGTACGGCGCCATCTGCCGGTTCGCGGCGTCGCCCCCATCGATATCGCCGAGCGCACGAGGAAACTGCCAGAGGTCCTCGCGGTTATAGAACACTTCCGGTGCATCCATGTGATAAGCGCGGTAGAGGTTCGCCTGGATCAGGAACAGATCCTCGGGGTAGCGGATGTGCCGTTGAAGGTCCTGCGGCATCGCGTCGAGCGGCTTGAACATGCCCGGGAAGATGCGCGCGTAAGTCCGCACCAGCGGATCGGAAGGATCGCTGACGTAGAAGTCGACCGTGCCGTTGTACGCGTCGACCACCACCTTGACCGCGTTGCGAATGTAGTTGGCACCATCGCCAGTGCCGGGCGGCGCATACGGAAACCACTGGCTGGTCGTATAGGCGTCCTGCATCCAGAACAGGCGTCCGTTGCTTGCCACGACATAGGGGTCGTGGTCGAGCGCGAGAAACGGTGCAATCGTGCGGATCCGGTCCCGGATGTTGCGGTGAAAGAGGATCCTGCTCTCGTTCGTGATGTAGTGCGTCAGCAGGATGTTGGGATCGCCGAACTGCCATGCGAACAGGCTGCGCCGCACCGCGCCGCCGATCGCGACACCGTCGCGCCCGCTGTACGACGTGTAGACGTTGCTGTCCCCCTTCGGGTAGTCGAATTCGGGCACGCTGCCCTTCACGATCACATAGCCCTGCCCGCCTTCGCCGAAGTAGATGCGCGGTTCGTCGATCGCCGGTCCGCCATCGGCGACGGGCGGAATGTCGCGCAGATAGAGCGACGGCAAGCCTTCTGTCGATTTCTCCGTGACCGGCGACATCACGATGCCGTTGCCGTGGGTGAACAGCAGATGCAGGTTCACCCAGGTTCGGGCGTTCTCCGGCAGCATCGACTGCTCCAGTTCGCGCGCCGACAGCATGACCTGCCGGTAGCCGGAGTCGAGACGGTAGCGATCGATATCCACGGAAAAGAACTTGTAGTAAGTCCTGATCTCCTGCAACTGCGCATAGGTATCCATCAGCGGCTGCACATCCCACAGGCGGATATTGTCGACGGTCGCGCGATTGGCCTGCAGCGACGCGATGTTCAGGCCCTGCTCGGCCGCGAACGGCTTGACCTCGATCCGCGCGAGACCGTAAGCCTGCCTCGTCAACGCGATGTTGTGCTGGATATAGGGCGTCTCGAGTTGCAGTTCGCTCGGCTTGACGTAGAAGCGCTGGAACAGCGCGGGATAGACGATGCCGAGCGCGAACGAAGTGCCGAACACGAGCAGCATCGCGGCGGCCGGCAACCGATAGCCGGGCCGGCGCAGGTTGACCAGCATCGCAACGGCCGACGCAACGGCGAGGCCGACGAGCAGCCACAGCACCGGCAGCATCACGTGGATATCCGTATAACCGGCGCCGACCACGACCCCGTTGTTGTCGTAGAGCAGCAGAAAGCGTTCGAGCCACCAGGACCAGGCTTTCAGCAGGAAGAACAGTGCCAGTAGCGCCGACCCGTGAACCGCGGCGGCCGACGAAAGCCCCTTCGGCGGGCGGAGCATGATGTCGCCACGCAGCCAGTAGACGCCGCCCGCGACGATCGCGCAGCACACGACCACTTGCAGCAGCAGGTTCTTCAGCACGATCCAGACGGGCAGCGCGAACAGATAGAAACCGATGTCCTTGCCGAAGATCGGATCGCGCGCGCCGAACGGCACCCGATGCAGGAAGCGAAGCGCAACATCCCAGCTCGACATCGCACCGGCGGCGATCGCAAGCCCGAGAATGACGGCACCCGCGGCAATGACCGCGCGCCAGGGAATGCGCGACGCGACCTCCCCCGCCAGCGCCCGCAGGACATCCTCCGCACGCGTCGACGAAGCGTCCGCTACCTGCCAGACATCGACGGGCCTGGCATGACGATGCGCGAGCCACCCCGACGCGCCGATCGCGGCCGCCGACACGGCGAACACCGCGGCGAACAGCAGCACCCTCGCGGACAGGATCGTCCAGAAGACGTCGGCATAGCCGATCGACGCGAACCAGAGCCAGTCGACCAGGAGACCGGTGACGCGCCCGACGACGATCAGGCAGGCGACGACGATCGCAGCCGCGATCCCGTAGCGTCTCAGGCGTGGGACGGACGTTGCTTGCGAGCGCATCGAGGCTCCTTTGCCGGGCCGTCATGGGTGGCCGGCCGCGGCCGGACCTGGCGTGCCGCCGATCCGGCAGCGAGCATCGCGGCCGGCCGCATGTCTGAATGCTACGCCCGTTGTCGACGCGTCGCCATCCGACGGCATGCGCGACATCACCGGGAACGAGCGAACGCAGTGCAGTGCGCTACGGCAGATTCGCCCCCCCTCGACCAGCACCCGTCGATGGCCGCTGCCGGGCGCAATCAGTGACGACCGTAGTGAACCGAACGCCGGCCGTCTTCCCCGCGCTCCCCGGACATCCTCGATGAAGCACAAAAAAGCCACCCTCGCGGGTGGCTTCCGTGCGTGCAATCAGTCGTCGATCACCCGCCTCACACGTGCGTGCGCCGACTCGCTTCCGCATCGACCTCGCGCAGCGACTTGCCGCGCGTTTCCTTCGCAAGCCCGACGCACACGATCGAGATCAGCGCGGCCGCGACGAGATACAACGCGATCGGCGTCGACGAGTGATAGCGCTCGAGCAGCGACAGCCCGATCAGCGGCGCAAGCGAGCCGGCCATCAGCGGCGCGACCTGGTAGCACAGCGACAGCGCGGTATAGCGCACGTTGGTCGGGAACATCTCGGTCATCAGCGCCGAATACGGCGAGTACGTCATCGATTCGATGAACAGGCCGAGCACGATCGCGGCCATGATGATCCAGTCGTTGCCAGTATCCATCATCGGGAACGCGACGAAGCCCCAGCCGGCGGTCAGCACGGCGCCCGTCAGATACACGGGCTTGCGCCCGACGAGATCCGACATCAGCCCCATCAGCGGGATGAAGAAGAAGTGAATCGCGTTGGCGGCGAACATCAGCTTCAGGATCCGCGTGGTGTCGAAGCCGACGACCAGCTTCAGGTAAGTCAGCGAGAACGTGACGACCATGTAATACAGGATGTTCTCGGCGAACCGCGCGCCGATGCCGATCAGCACCTGCCGCCAGTGATACTTGAGCACGTGGCCCACGCCGAGCTGCTTTTCCTGCTTCTGCGCGCGGCGCGCCTGCGCTTCCTTGAAGATCGGCGCATCGTCGACCTTGCGGCGAATCCAGAAACCGATCAGCACGACCACCGCCGAGAACCAGAACGCCGCGCGCCAGCCCCACGCCAGGAAGTCGGCCTCGGACAGCGAGCTCGACAGCACCAGCAGGATGATCGTCGCGACGAGGTTGCCGGCCGGCACGCCGGCCTGCGGCCAGCTGGCCCAGAAGCCGCGGCGGTTGTCCGGGCTGTGTTCGCTGACCAGCAGGATCGCGCCGCCCCACTCGCCGCCGAACGCGAAGCCCTGGATCAGGCGCAGCGACACCAGCAGCACCGGCGCCCAGTAGCCGATCGCATCGAAGGTCGGCAGACACCCCATCAGGAAGGTCGTGACGCCGACCACGATCAGGCTCACCTGCAGCAGATACTTGCGGCCGAACTTGTCGCCGTAGTAGCCGAACACCAGCCCGCCGATCGGGCGCGCGGCGAATCCCACCGCATACAGCGCGAACGCGGCGAGCAGGCCGTCGATCGGGTTGCCGGTCTTCTTGAAGAAGTGCGTGCCGAACACCAGCGCCGACGCCGTTCCATACAGGAAGAACTCGTACCACTCCGCCACCGAGCCGACCATCGACGCCGCGACGACCCGCTTCAATTCCCGCTTCGACGCCGTGTCCCGCACGGCTGCTGCACTACCAGGCGAGACTGCCTCGCCGACCTGACTTGTCATCTCCGTATCTCCTCTCGTTGTCTTCCATTTCCCTTGGCGGGGCGGGTTCGCGCGTAAGCACGCCGAAAGATTTTATACAATATCCAATACACAATCCACGCAATCTCAAAAAGGTTTCGGCAGAAATGCGACATGCGGGGCGGCATCTGGCCGTCAGGTTCCGAGCCTGCGAGCGCGATGGTTCTGATCGGAGGAAAGTACGGCAGCGGCTTGCAGACGGGACGCCGATCATGGCTCACGGGCCGACGGACGAGGCATGGCGTGAATTTTCCGGCGTCGACGGGATCGTCCGTCGCCCCCGCCCAAAGCCGCTGCGGCGCGGTTCGCCACCCTCCCCGCGGCTCCGGCACGACGACCTTCGTCATGCCCTTTTTATTTTATATTGTATAAAATATTCGAACTGGCTAGAATGACTTCCGTCGATGGCTGACTCTCGGGCGAAACCGGAGGCAACGTTTCGGCACCGAGGCAAACAAGAGGCGGCCAGCCGCCGTCCGGATCGCATGCAGCACCGACGAGACGGCGAGCGCGCGTACAGCCCAGGTTGCCAGCAATGGCAGTTGACCCTATCTGAATGTGAGGAAACGAGATGAGCGACAACATTTTTACCGGCACCATTCCGGCCCTGATGACGCCGTGCACCGCTGACCGTCAGCCGGATTTCGACGCGCTGGTGAAGAAGGGCAAGGAACTGATTGCACTCGGCATGCGCGCGGTGGTGTACTGCGGCTCGATGGGCGACTGGCCGCTGCTGACCGAAGCGCAGCGCCAGGAAGGCGTCGCGCGCCTGGTCGAAGCCGGCGTCCCGACGATCGTCGGCACCGGCGCGGTGAACTCGAAGGAAGCCGTGTCGCACGCCGCGCATGCCGCGAAGGTCGGCGCGCACGGCCTGATGGTGATCCCGCGCGTGCTGTCGCGCGGCGCATCGCCGGCGGCCCAGAAGGCGCACTTCGCCGCGATCCTGAACGCCGCGCCGAACCTGCCGGCCGTGATCTACAACAGCCCGTACTACGGCTTCGCGACCCGCGCCGACCTGTTCTTCGAACTGCGTCGCCAGCACCCGAACCTGATCGGCTTCAAGGAATTCGGCGGCGCCGCCGACATGCGCTACGCAGCCGAGAACATCACGTCGCAGGACGACAGCGTCACGCTGATGGCCGGCGTCGACACGCAGGTCTTCCACGGCTTCGTGAACTGCGGCGCCGCAGGCGCGATCACCGGTATCGGCAACGCGCTGCCGCGTGAAGTGCTGCAACTGGTCGACCTGTGCAAGAAGGCCGCGCAAGGCGACGCAGTGGCGCGCGTGCGTGCGAAGGAACTGGAAGCGGCGCTGGCCGTGCTGTCGTCGTTCGACGAAGGCTGCGATCTGGTCCTGTTCTACAAGCACCTGATGGTGCTGAACGGCGACAAGGAATACACGCTGCACTTCAACGAAACCGACGCCCTGAGCGACGCGCAGCGCAACTACGCGGAAGCGCAGTACACGCTGTTCCGCAACTGGTATGCGAACTGGTCGAAGAGCATCGCGTAAGCGCGTTCGCACGCAACCGTTCGATACGCAGCCATGAAACGGCTGCGTGACGAAAACAAAAAGCCACGGAACCCTCCGTGGCTTTTTTCATTCGCGCTCTGCGCTGCAATCGCGCACCTGCCGGATCAGTGCTGCTGCACGGCCGCCCCGCTCGCGCGCTCCTGTTCCGTGATCTCCGTGCGGCAATGGCCGATCATGTACAACGCACCGGCCGCGGCGAGCGCCGGCACCGCCAGCAGGCTGAACACGTCGCCGAAGTGCCAGCCGAGCCCCATCAGCATCGCGCCGGCGAATGCGCCGGCCACGCCGCCGATTCGTCCGATGCCGAGCATCCATGCCACGCCCGTCGCGCGGCAGCGCGTCGGATACAGGCTCGCCGCATAGGCCGACATCGACGTCACCGCGCTCGTCACCACGGTGCCGCACAGGAAAATCAGCGTGCCGAGCCATGCGGCATGCCCGATCGTGCGGCTCGCCACGAGCACCAGCAGCGCCGCCACGACATACGCGCAGACGATCGTCCGGTTCGGATTGAAGCGGTCCATCAACCATCCGGCGCCGAGGTTGCCGAGCACGCCGCCGAGCGGGAACAACGACGTCATCAGCGCGCCGCCTTCGGCGCTGAAACCGGCGTCGCGAAGCAGCGTCGGCATCCAGTTGGTCAGCAGGTAATAGATCAGCAGTCCCATGAAATAGGCCGCCCACAGCATCAGCGTGCGCGAACGGAACTGCGCGGATACGACCTGTGCGAGCGCGGACGCCCCGCCCGTTTGCGCTCGCGCGCCGGCGGCCACGAACGTGCAGTCGTCGAAGCGCTCGCGCGGTGCGATCCGCGCGAGGATGCGCGCGATGCGCGCATGCGTGCCCGGTCGCGCCGCGAGATACTGCGCGGACTCGGGCAGCAGCATCACGAGCGCGACCGCCAGCGCGAGCGGCCCGATGCCGCCCGCGGTCAGCACGCTTTGCCAGCCGAACTGCGGAATCAGCCACGCGGACGTGACGCCGCCCACCGCGAGCCCGCACGAGAAACCGCAGAACATCGCGTTGACGGCCACACCGCGGATCCGGGCGGGCGCGTACTCCGACATCAGCGTGACGGCATTCGGCATCGCCGCGCCCAGGCCGAGCCCGGTCAGGAAGCGGAATGCAGTCAACGCTTCGATCGACTGCGCATGTGCGGACACCATGCTCCACGCGCCGAAGCACACAACCGACAGCACGAGCACGGTCTTGCGGCCGAGCCTGTCCGCGCACGGGCCGGCGGCGAGTGCGCCGATGCCGAGCCCGGCCAGCGCCGCGCTCATCACCGGGCCGAGCGCGCTGCGCGCGATGCCCCAGTCGTGCGTCAGCGCGGGCGCGATGAAGCCGATCGCGGCCGTGTCGTAGCCGTCGGCGGCCACGACCAGGAAGCACAGGATCAGGATCAGCCACTGACAGGGGGAAAAGCGCTCGGCGTCGATGAACGACTGCACGTCGAGCGTACGCGGGGGGGTTTTCATCGTATGTCTCCTTCGGTCCGGTCGCACGACGGTGCCGATGCACCGCCCGCGCGCGGACCTGTTCATGGTCATGGTTTCGTCGTGAACCCGGCGCCCTTGCAGGCCGGCGATCGCGACGCGGCAGCCCGTGGCGACCAACCGCATCGCGCATGGCCGGCCGATGCCGTCCGCGCCGCCCGTGACGATCGCCCCGCGCGCGGGGTGTCGTCCGTGTCGGGTCCGGGTTTCATCGTCATCGGCTCAGCGCGTCAGGTACGCGAGGCTCGGGAACTCGACGCGGCGGATGATGCGGCTCTCCTGCGCGACGATCAGGTGGCCGGACGCCTGCAGATACGCGGGCCAGTCCGGATCGGCATCGCGCGCGGTGCGCCGCGCGTCGTAGTCGGCGATGCTGTCGTAGCCCCACAGATGGACGACCTGGTTCAACGCGCCGATGTCGCTCATGTAGAAGCCGACGGGCGCGCCGAGATACTTGACCTGGATCGGCATCGCGAGCCGGTCGAAGATCTCGATGAACTCCGCCATGCCGCGCGGGCGGATCGTATAGATGCGATGGTCGATGAAGGATTTAGCGGTAGTCATGGTCGGCTCCGGGGTCAGGCGGTCGCGCGCGCGGCGGCGGGTGGTGTCGGCTCGGCGGCGGATGGTGTCGGCTCGGCAAGATCGAGTCGGTCACGAACGTCGGTCTGGTCGCCTAGATCGGCCAGCCCCGCGATATGGCGTGCGCTCAGATAGCCGAACGTCATGATCGGCCCGAGCGTGATCCCCGCGCCCGGATAGTTGCCGCCCATGATGCTGGCGCGATCGTTGCCGACCGCATACAGGCCGGCGATCGGCCGGTCGTCGGCGGCGAGCACCTGGCCGACCACGTTGGTCCGGATGCCGTCGAAGGTGCCGAGGTCACCCATCACGACCTTCAGCGCGTAATACGGCCCGTCGCCGAGCGGCGCCACGCACGGATTCGGACGATGGTCGGCGTCGCCGAGATAACGGTTGAACGACGTCGTGCCGCGGCCGAATTCGGGATCCTCGCCGCGCGCGGCATCGCGGTTGTAGCGTCGCACGGTCGCTTCCAGATTCGCCGCATCGAGGCCGGCGCGCTGCGCGAGTTCGGCCAGCGTGCGCCCCTGCACGAGATAGCCGTTGCGCAGCAGCGGCCCGAGCGGCACGGGTGCGGGTTTCGCGAAGCCGAGCCCGTATTTGCGGATCGTCGCGTGATCGCATACGAGCCACATCGCCGTCTCGGTCTCGCCTTGGCATGCTGCGATCATCGCGGCGCCGACGTCGTGATACGAATTCGATTCGTTCGTGAAACGCGTGCCGCGGCGGGTCACGCCGATGACGCCGGGCTTGTAGCGATCGAGCAGATGCGGAAACACACCGAAGCGGCCGTCGCCGAGCGGCACGCGCGAGACGGGCATCCATGCGGCCGGTTGCGGATAGCGGATCTCGACGCGGCCGCCCGCGCGCTCGGCGAGCGTCGCGCCGTCGCCGGTGTTGCCGGCCGGCACCGGCGATACATGTTCGCCGCCGCGCGCAACGTGCGGATAAGCACGCGCGATGCGCGCGACGTCATGCGAGAAGCCGCCGCTCGCGAGCACGACTGCGCGGCGTGCGGTGATGCGATACGTCGCGCCGTCGGCCCCGACCGTTGCGCCGGCGATGCGTGCGCCGTCCGCGGCGAGTTCGCGTGCGGGCGTGTTCGTCAGGATCGGAATGCCGAGATCCAGCGCGGACTTCGCGAGGCGCGCGGCGAGCGCGTTGCCGCTCGTGATCTGCACGCCGCGCCGGTACAGCGCGAGATCCTTCAGATGCGCGGCAAGCCGCTTCGTCACGTACCACGCCGACCGAAGCGAGCGCGTCGCGTTGAAGAAGTGCTTCAGGTCCGCATTCGACGAATTGAACATCATCCCGATGAACGTGATCGTCTTCAGCGGCGGACGCAGGCGCTCGAGATCGCGCCCCAGCCCGCGCGCATCGTACGGCGCGGCGACGACCGAGCGGCCGATGTCGACGCCGCCGGGCATGTCCGGGTGATAGTCGGGATACAGCGTCGGCACGAATTTCACGTCCGTCTCGCGCTCGAAGAAATCGAGCATGTGCGGGCCGTGCTCGAGAAATGCGTCGATCGCCGCATCGTCGTAGAACGCGCCCGTCTCGCCGCGCAGATACGTGCGGGCCGCTTCGCGCGTATCCTGCACGTCGTTTGCGCGCGCATGGCGATTGCCGGGAATCCACAGCACGCCACCGGAAAATGCGGTCGTGCCGCCGAAGCACGCTTCCTTCTCGACGACGATCACGTCGAGCCCCGCCTTGCGCGCGGTAATGGCGGTGGACAGGCCGCCCGCTCCCGATCCGATCACGAGCAGATCGCACGTGACGTGCTTCGAACGCTGCTGATCGTTCATCATGTCTTCCTCCATCTCTTGAATAACTGTGCGTCGCCGGGCTCACGCTGCGCGTCGTGCGTGCAGCACGGCAAGGTCACCGAATCAGCGTGCGCCGGCACCGGCGTCGTAGCCGGGCCGCGGCACGAGATCCATCAGCATCGCGTCGAGGCCGCCGTCGACCACCAATTCCGCGCCATTCACGTATGCCGCACGCGGGCTCGCGAGAAACGCGACGACGTTCGCGATGTCGTCGGGCCGGCCGATGCGGCGGTTCGCGGTCATCGCGCTGCGGCGCGCCTCGATGTCGCCGCTCGCATAGAACGACTCGGACAGCGGCGTGCGGATCATTCCCGGGCACACGGTATTGCTGCGGATGCCGCGCGGCCCCCACTCCGCCGCCAGTTGCCGCGCGAGCATCGCGACCGCCGCCTTGCTCGCGCTGTAGGCGCCGCTGTACGTCTGCGGGTGGCGCGCCGCGATCGACGCGACATGTACCAGCACACCCGAGCCGCGCGCGAGCATCGCGCGGCCGAACGCTTGCGAACACAACATGTAGCCCGTGAGATTGACCTGCAGCATCGCGTTCCATGCGTCGAGGCCGATGCTCTCGATGCCGCCTGCACGCAACAGGCCGGCGTTGTTCACGAGCACGTCGGCGGGACCGAGGTCACGCTCCACACGTTCGGCGGCCTGGGTCACGCTGTCGGCGTCGCCGATATCGCAGCCGATGGCGACGACGTCGCCGCCGGCCGCGCGCAGCCGCTCGACGATCGCGATGGTGCCGTCCGCGTCGCGGTCGAGCAGCGCGACCCGCGCGCCGGCCGACACGAACGTTTCGACGATCGACGTGCCGATGCCGCCCGCGGCCCCCGTCACGACGCAAACCTGTCCGTCGAGACGAAGCCAGTCCTGCTGTTGATTGTTCGCTTGCGATATCATTAGGTATCCTATTGAAATGATCTTGATAGATCCGGCTCGATCCGGCACACGCTGCCCGAACGTCGCGCGTCGCATCAGTGGCGCGCGCTACGTCGATGGGAAAAGTATAGAAGCGCGCATCGCGCGAAAATTGGACAAACGCCGCAAGCAACAGGACAATTTGTACACAGGAGGCCGCGCGGCATGAGGAGAATCCCTAACTACGATCTGTATGGCGAATCGGCGCGTCCGCCCTGGTACGACGCGTTCAATTTCGAATGGATACCGGAGCGCAGCCAGCCGAACGACTGGCATATCGCCGCGCACCGTCACGATGCGCTATTGCAGATTTTGTACATCCGCGGCGGGCAGGGGCATGTCGTGATCGAGAGCGGGAAGCACACGTTCGCGCCGCCGTGCCTCGTGGTGCTGCCCGCGCAGACGGTCCATGCGTTCGAGTTCTCGCCGCAGATCGACGGCCTCGTGATCACGGTCGTGCAGCGCGCGCTCGAAACGCTGGTCAAGACCGCCGCGCCGGGCGCGCTGTCGATCCTGCAACGCGCGGCGGTGATTCCGGTCAAGGAGCCGGACGCGAGCGCGTCGATGCTGATGCCGCTGTTCGCGTTGCTAGAACAGGAATTCCGCAGCACCTCACGCGGACGCGGCGCGGCCGGGATGGCGTTGCTGGTGGCGTTGATCGTGCATGTCTCGCGCCTGAGCGATCTCGCGGCCGCGCCGTCGCATGCCGGCACCGATCGGCGCGCCACGTTGCTGCGGCGGTTTCGCGAACTGATCGACACGCATTTTCGCGAGCATCGGCCGGTGGAATTCTACGCGGACCGGCTCGGCGTAACGGCCGCGCAGCTTGCGCGCGTGTGCCGGGAGGAGTTGGGTATCTCGACGACGGCGGTCGTCAACGCGCATCTGATTCGCGAAGCGCAGCGCGATCTGGTTTATTCGAATCTGAGCGTGAAGCAGATCGCGCACGAGATGGGGTTTGCGGACAGCGCGTATTTCAGCCGCTATTTCCGCAAGCAGACCGGCCTGACGCCGGGCGAGTTCAGGGAAGCGGCCCATCGCGACCTGATGCCGGGCCGCTCGTAAACGGGCGCGGTGCGGGCGAAGCGCGCGGTCGCGGCTCCCGAAAGCCGCGACCGCAACAGCCCGCTCGATCGCCGCGCGTCAGACCGCGACCGCGCCGACGTAATTTTCGGCCATCGCCATCGCCGCCGTGCGCGACGTCGTCACGTGCTCGAGTTCGGCCACCTGCAAACGCTGCTCGAACGGCGACGCGTCGTCGAGACGATGCATCATGCGCGTCATCCAGTACGAGAAGTGTTCGGCGCGCCAGATCCGGCGCAGCGCGGTTTCGCTGTACGCGTCGAGCAGGTCGGTGCGCGCTTCGTCGTAGAACGCCTGCAGCGCGGACGTCAGGATGCGCACGTCCGACACCGCGAGGTTGAGGCCCTTCGCGCCGGTCGGCGGCACGATGTGCGCGGCGTCGCCGGCGAGGAACAGGCGGCCGTGCTGCATCGTGGTCGACACGAAGCTGCGCATGCCGACGATGTTCTTCTGGAAAATCCGCCCTTCCACGACCTGCCGGCCATCGGCGGAGTCGACGCGCGCGTGCATCTCGGCCCAGATGCGATCGTCGGACCATTGGTCGACCGAATCCTTCGGGTCGCACTGGAAATACATGCGCTGCACGTTCGGCGAGCGCGTGCTGACAAGCGCGAAGCCGCGTTCGTGGCGCGCATAGATCAGCTCGTCCGACGACGGCGGCGCCTCCACGAGAATGCCGAACCAGCCGAACGGAAACACGCGCTCGTAGTCCTGCCGCAAGGCGGCGGGGATCATCGTGCGCGACACGCCCTGCGAGCCGTCGCAGCCGATCACGAAGTCGCAGTCGAGCGTCTGTTCGACGCCGTCGTGCACGAAGCGGATCGACGGCGCATCGGTCTCGATGCCGGCAATCGTCGTCCCGGACACGTTGAAGTACAGCGCGCCGCCGGCCGCCACGCGCGCGGCCACGAGATCCTTCAGCACCTCGTGCTGCGCATAGACGGTGATCGCCTTGCCGGTCAGTTCGGTCAGGTCGATGCGGCGGCGCTTGCCTTCGAATGCCAGTTCGAACCCGTGATGCAGCGCGCCTTCCGCCTTCATCCGGTCGCCGACGCCCGATTCGGTCAGCACGTCCATCGTGCCCTGTTCGAGCACGCCGGCGCGGATGGTGGATTCGATCTGTTCGCGGCTGCGCGACTCGAGCACGACCGACTCGATACCGCGCAGATGAAGAAGATGGGAAAGCAGCAGGCCCGCGGGCCCAGCGCCGATGATGCCGACTTGCGTACGCATGAATGTCTCCGGTTGGGATTGATTTTGCGCAAGTGTGGCGGCGACGAGTGCTATCCCGCAACGCGATATCCGGAATATGGACTATCTCGATAATGGATACAGGCGGGCGGGCGCGGCACGTCCCGGGCCGCGCGTGTCCATCCGTTCAGGGCTTCGCCGGCGCCGGCCGCGACTCCATCCCGTCGATCCTCGCGAGCAGCGCATTGCCGAGCTTCGTCAGATGGCGCGGCATGCCGGGGATCGCCAGCAGCGCCTCGATCCGCTCGCGCCAGTAACTCGGGTGACTCACGCGCATCGCAACCGGCATCACCGCCGCGCCGGTATCGGTATCGCTTTCCAGCAGCGCGACCATTCTCTCGATATGAGAGAGCTCGCGCTCCACATAGTCTCTCGTCAGCATGTGCTTGCCACTCCCCGAAACAGAGCACCCGGCCTGTCTTCATCGGCGCGTCGCCGCATGGTCCTTTTGCTGGACGCGTCGTCCTCGTTTCGCTTCACGGTACGCGCGTCGTATGTCAGAAAAACACCCGGCAGCACGACGATTTTCTTCATATCGTCGGATCGATGTCGTACCGCACGCGTCACGTCCACGGCCCCTCTCTTCGTTGCCGATCGTAGACACTCCGCCTCACGATGGCATCCCCAAAATTGAGGATGCCTGCAGAAGTCGACCGCACCGCATCCGTGCGACACGCCGGCATGCCAGATCCGGCGAACGCGATGCGGCAACACGCGCAACGTAGCGCGTGCGGCAAACGGGGAACGGGGACGCGAGGATTTGCGCTGCCGACGAGTCGATCGCGGCGCTCTGCACGGCCGCCGTCGATCCCGAACAGTCGGACGTCGCGCTCGAGGCCCTCATGGCGCTCGCCGACGCGCGAGCGGCGAACTGCTTCGTGCGCGACGCGCGCACCGGCACCGGCGTCCGCTCTCGCTCACCCGCCCGGAACCGGCCGTCGCGACCGGTATAGCCGGCGGCCTGGCGCCGGCCGAGCACGCGGCATGCAACGGCGTACAGATTCGCACCGTGCTCAGCCAGAGCAAGGCGGTCTTCGCGAAGACGGGCGTGCGGCGTATGCCGATCTCGTCGCGCTGTCCGGCGACCGAATACTCAGCGGCGCCGGCCGCGCTCACCCTTGATCTTGCCGGTGCCCGCCGGCTCGGCCGCGGTCATCCGGTCGAGTTGCCGGACGATCTCCGCGCGCAGTTCCGCCGAGATCTCCACGCTGTCGAGCAGCTCCGAGATCCACAGCCCGTCGGCCGCGAGCCGGCAGATCATCAGCGTCGCCGCCCGTTCGAGCGGCACCGGGTCCGGCCGCGTCCACTCGCGCATCGGCACCGACCAGCGCGCACGCGTCTCCTGCTCGGTGATCATCGACGCGACCAGCACGCGCAGCACGTCGGTGCTCGCGGCCGGCTGCGAGGTGTCGAGCACCGCATGCAGATATGCGCGCGCCGCCGCGCCGTCGCCGTGCGAATCGGCCGCGCGGCGTGCGGCCATCTGCGTCGCGAAGCGCTCGGTCGCCTGCCCGAACAGCGCGTCGAGCAAGCCCTGCTTGTTCGCGAAGTGATACTGCAGCGCACCTTTCGTCACGCCTGCACGCTCGGCGACCGCGTCGAGCGTCAACGCGGCCACGCCATGATGGGTCGCGATTTCCGACGCGGCTTCCAGCAGTTGCGCGCGCACCTGTTCCGGCGCCTTTTTACGCCGCACGCCGGCGACGGGCGCGGAATCAGGCGCAGAACCGGGCACAGCCGGTGCGCCGGACGCCTGCGGGCCGGCCGGTTCGGCCGTGTCGACGGGCGCGGGGATGTCGTGCAAAGCGGGTTCGCGGCGTTTCTTCATGGCGGCGATGTTAGCACCCGCGGTCTCGATATAAACATTCCGGCTGGATGGTATGATCCGCCGCATGAATAAACCCGCCCCCTCCTCCTGGTCCGCGCTCGACACCGCGATCGCCCGCGGCCGCGACGCGCTGATGCGTCTTCAGCAGCCCGACGGCAGCTGGTGTTTCGAACTCGAATCCGACGCGACGATCACCGCGGAATACATCCTGATGATGCATTTCATGGACAAGATCGACGACGCGCGTCAGGAGCAGATGGCGCGCTACCTGCGCGCGATCCAGCGGCTCGACACGCATGGCGGGTGGGATCTGTACGTAGACGGCGATCCGGACGTGTCGTGCAGCGTGAAGGCGTACTTCGCGCTGAAGGCCGCCGGTGACAGCGAGCAGGCGCCGCACATGGTCCGCGCGCGCGACGCGATCCTGAAGCTCGGCGGCGCGGCACGCGCGAACGTGTTCACGCGCATCCTGCTCGCGACCTTCGGCGAGGTGCCGTGGCGCGCGGCGCCGTTCATGCCGGTCGAATTCGTGCTGTTCCCGAAGTGGGTGCCGATTTCGATGTACAAGGTCGCGTACTGGGCACGTACGACGATGGTGCCGCTGCTCGTGCTGTGCTCGCTGAAGGCGCGTGCGCGCAACCCGCGCAACATCGCGATCCCCGAGCTGTTCGTCACGCCGCCCGACCAGGAACGCCAGTACTTCCCGCCCGCGCGCGGGATGCGCCGCGCGTTCCTCGCGCTCGATCGCGTGGTGCGTCACGTGGAGCCGCTGCTGCCGAAACGCCTGCGGCAACGTGCGATCCGGCATGCGGAAGCGTGGTGCGCGGAGCGCATGAACGGCGAGGACGGGCTCGGCGGGATCTTTCCGCCGATCGTGTACAGCTACCAGATGATGGACGTGCTCGGCTACCCGGACGATCATCCGCTGCGCCGCGACTGCGAGAACGCGCTCGAAAAGCTGCTGGTCACGCGGCCCGACGGCAGCGTGTACTGCCAGCCGTGCCTGTCGCCGGTATGGGACACCGCGTGGAGCACGATGGCGCTCGAGCAGGCGCGTGGCGTGGCCGCGCCCGACGCCGGCGCGCCGTCAGGCTCACAGAATGAACTCGACGCATGCATCGCCCGCGCATACGACTGGCTCGCCGAGCGCCAGGTGAACGACCTGCGCGGCGACTGGATCGAGAACGCGTCCGCCGACACGCAACCGGGCGGCTGGGCGTTCCAGTATGCGAACCCGTACTACCCCGACATCGACGACACCGCGGTCGTCACCGCGATGCTCGACCGCCGTGGCCGCACGCACCGCAACGCGGATGGCTCGCACCCGTATGCGGCGCGCGTCGCACGCGCACTCGACTGGATGCGCGGGCTGCAATCGCGCAACGGCGGCTTCGCGGCGTTCGACGCCGACTGCGACCGCATGTACCTGAACGCGATCCCGTTCGCCGATCACGGCGCGCTGCTCGATCCGCCGACCGAGGATGTATCGGGCCGCGTGCTGCTGTGCTTCGGTGTCACGAAGCGCGCGGCCGACCGCGCGTCGCTCGCGCGCGCGATCGACTACGTGAAGCGCACGCAGCAGCCCGACGGCAGCTGGTGGGGCCGCTGGGGCACGAACTACATCTACGGCACGTGGAGCGTGCTGGCCGGGCTCGCGCTCGCGGGCGAAGACCCCGCGCAGCCGTACATTGCCCGCGCGCTGGCCTGGCTGCGCGCGCGTCAGCACGCGGACGGCGGCTGGGGCGAGACGAACGACAGCTACATCGACCCGGCGCTCGCCGGCACCAATGCGGGCGAAAGCACGTCGAACTTCACCGCGTGGGCGCTGCTCGCGCAGATGGCGTTCGGCGACTGCGAATCCGACTCGGTGAAACGCGGCATCGCGTATCTGCAATCGGTGCAGCAGGACGACGGCTTCTGGTGGCACCGCTCGCACAATGCGCCGGGCTTTCCGCGCATCTTCTACCTGAAGTATCACGGCTATACCGCGTACTTCCCGCTGTGGGCGCTTGCGCGCTATCGGCGTCTGGCCGGCGCTGCGCTGGCCGGTACGTCTTCGTCCAGCGGGGCCGGCGTGTCGGCCTCCCGCACCACGGATGCCGCGCTCGCCTGAGCCTGAGCGTGTGCATGAGCGCAAGCACGAGTCCGAACTCGAGCGGCAACGCGCGCGATCTTCCCGCCCGCGCGCGGGAGGTGCCGCGCGTTCCTCGCGCTCGATCGCGTGACGCGCCGAGTACATGAACGGCGAGGACGGGCTCGGCGGAAGCTTTCCGCCGAGCCCGTCCTGCTACCTGATGTAGGGTATGCCCGCTCTCTCGGACGATCATCGGCCGCAACGTGGCTGCGAAAACGCACGGGAAAAGCGGTTGATCACGCGGTCTGACAGCGAGGTAATCGATCGCCGGCGGAAGATAAGATCCTCGTACGGAGCGTTTTCGCCGCACCCTGCCTTAAACGCTTCGACTCGATCCGGAATTCCAGAGCAAATCTCGCAATTTCGTCAATCACCGTTGTGGACGCTGTCTGGTCTACGATTTCAGGCTGCTGCGCTGCCGCCATACGCTGAATAACCGCAAGCCTCGCCTCATCTGAAAGGATGTCGCAAATTTGCGCTCGTCTGTTTTCTTCCCAACCCGGCGTCGTGGTCACCACAAGAACCTCGAGCGCGAAATCCGGGCCCCGTTCGTAAAGCAATTTCGCCAACAGAGCACGAAAGTCCGCCGTTCGAGTAAGCGCAGCGGCCCCGCTGCCTTTGGCGGAGTTCATAAACCAGGTGTCCTCTTTAGATCATCTTTCGTTTCGCGACGTTATTGCCGGCTTTCCGTTGCCATTCGGTAACTATGTTGTAGCCTTCCGGTCCTGCTCCGCTTTTGGTGACACTCATGATCGACCTGCCTGTCGTGACGATGGCGTGAATTGCTCGCCGAGCATGATGACAAACGGATTCATCGCCGATTTCCAGTCGTAGGCAGTGCGATCGGCAGCGAAACTCACATCATATGAAAATAGAATTCGATAGCCGGACAGTTCCTCGCGCCGAAGGCAAGGGAGATCCAAAGTTCAATTTGCTTTAAACTTGGCGAATTAGGCATAGCCAATCATTATCATTTCGGCAAAAAGCCGCATATCATGTTTGCAGTACAACCCGCGGAGGAAAGCATGGCTACATACAAGGAACTGAAGGCTCAAATGGACGCGCTGGCGGAGAAAGCGGAAACCGCCCGTCTCACCGAGCTCCAGGCTGTAATCGAAGACATCCGTACCAAGGTCGCGGAGTACGGAATTACCGAAAAAGACATCTTCGGTGTTCGTCGGGATCGAGCGACGGCAAAAAAGCCGTCGACCGTGAATGCGAAGTATCGCGATCCCAAGACTGGCGCAACCTGGTCGGGCCGTGGCCGCGCGCCCGCATGGATCAAGGATGCCAAGAACCGGAATCGATTCCTGATTCAGGAATGAACCATTCCGGATAACGCCGCGGCTCGATCAGCGGCAACACGCTCATCGAGCGCCGATCATGTGCTTCGGCAATGCACGTCATCGCGTCGATGAAGCCGCTCGCAAGGAGCGCTGAAGCGAGCGTAGTGGCACCCTACGCTCGCTTGTGTGCTCGCCCGAGCAACCGCAACACGCCGAACACTCCGCTACGTGTGGGCAAACACCTGCCTGCATTGCGATACGGGCCGAGCATGATCGACGGGCAACGGCCAATCGGTGCGGCGCAATCGCGATCCGCTCCTCCGCTCCCCCGCTCATGCGTCGCGCCGATCCCGCATCCGCGCAAATGCCTCCCGCAGATCCACGGCGACGGCACGTACAACCGGATCCAGTCGAAATACTTCGACTTCGACATGTACGGTAATTGACGACGAACATCACGGGCCGCGTCGCGTGCGGGGCCGCTTCACCGCACGCGCGCTGACCGGTTCTGCATTGGCGATCCTCAAGATCGTTTTCGGCCCGGCAGGGCTATAATCGCCGCTTTCGGTTTGGTCGACGCCATGAAACCGCTGGCCGTTCCCTCTCTCGCGAACATCGCGTCGCGCCTTCGCCTGAAGCAGCTCAAGCTGCTTATCGCGCTCGAAAACCACGGCTCGCTGCACAAGGCCGCCGAAGAAATCGCGATATCGCAACCCGGTGCGACCAAGGTGCTGCGCGAAATCGAGGACATCCTCGGCATGCCGCTGTTCGAGCGGCAACCGAAAGGCCTCGTCGCGAACGACCTCGGCCGCTGCGTCACGCGCTATGCGCGCCTCATCTACAGCGACCTCGAACACCTGCATACCGAAGTGCTCGCGATCACGCAGGGGCATGGCGGCCATCTGGCCGTCGGCGTGGTCATGGGCGCGGTGCCGCTGCTCACGCGCGCGCTGACCGACCTGCGCCGCCGCCAGCCGCACCTGTCGGTCGAGATCGTCGAAGGCACCAGCGCGAGCCTGCTCGCCCTGATCGACGACGGCCGCATCGATCTCGCGATCTGCCGCAACGGCAACAACCGGCGCCCGGGAGCCTACGACCATATCCCGCTGCAGTCCGAACCGCTCGCGGTCGTGACCGCGCGCACGCATGCGCTGGCCGAACGCGACGCGCTGACGCTGCGCGATCTCGCCGACGCGGAATGGGTCGCGTATCCGGTCAACACGCCGATGCGGCTCGCGCTCGAACGCGCGCTCGCGGATGCCGGCATCGAGGTGCCGGGCTATCCGATCGAGACGGCGTCGACGTTCGCGACGCTGACGCTGCTGCAGGCGAACCCGGAACTGGTCGCGGTGATTCCGCGCGAAGTCGCCGAGTTCGGCGAACGCTTCGGCCTCGTCGCGTGCCTGCCGGTCGCGATCCCCGCGCTCGACGAGCCGTTCGGCGTGGTGGCCCGCACCTTCGCGCACTTGACACCCGGTGCGCGCATGCTCGTCGAGACGCTACAGCAGCCGCTGCCCACTTGATCGGCGAGAACGCGGCCGAACGCCGCCGCGATGTCGCGGTAGAGCGTCGGGCACGCGGAGCGGTTGAAGTCGATCACGAACGCAGCAGCGCCGCGTTCGCGATGCCGTTGGGTTCGTGCCGCAGTCCGGCATTTCCTGGAAGATGCTTCCGCAGGAAACGGGCTGCGGCTCGGGCATCAGCTGCTGGCGCAGACCGCGCGACTGGCAACAGCCTGGCTGCACAACTTCGGGCGACTGCACATCCGGTTCGAGCGCCTCGCGGCGATCCACGAAGCGTTCATGAAGATCGCCGCTTGCAGCAACTGCCGGCGACGGCTTCAAGACTCATTGTGTGAGCGCTTCCTGGAGCGTTGCGGCATCGCGCAACTCGCGAAGGAGAAAGCGCTGCAAGGCCTGTACCGCCGACATGCGATCGCTGCCATCCGCACGGCTGAACAAGCCGAATTCCGCAGATGGCGGGTGCGGCAATCCGGTGGCAGCCGGATCGAGCACGCGCATCGAATCGCGCCGGACGTTCCATTCGAGCAGGACCGTGACCCCCAGCCCTGCCTCGACTGCGGATTGAATGGCGGCCAGGCTCGTGCTCGTGCAGATGACTTTCCATGCGACCCGAGCATCGCGCAATGACGCATACAGCCTGTCTTGCCACGGGCACGCACCGCCGAATGCGACGAACGGCAATGGACCGTGGCGGACATCTCCGTCATACGCAAGTCCAGCCGCCCAGAACAGCGGGTGCTGCCACCGCACGAGCGGTTCCGCATGGATGAACGTCGGGTCGATGATCGCGAAATCGAGCGAGCCATTCATGAAATCCTGCGACAGCGCCTTGCTCGAATCGACGACGATCTCCACGGCGACATTCGGGAACGACGCGCCAAAATCACGCAGCGTGTGCGGCAGATGGCCAACAGCGATGTCCTCGAGGAGGCCGAGCCGGACCGTCCCTGAGATCTCACCTGCATTCAGCGCAGCGCGCGCCGCGATACCGATGTCGAGCATGCGCTGCGCGTAAGGCAGCAGCACGCTGCCCGCCGCTGTCGGCTTGATGCCGCGTGGCGAACGTTCGAGCAGGCGCTGCCCGACCGATTCTTCCAGCCGGCGCAATGCCATGCTGACGGCGGCCTGCGTGCGATGCAGCGCCTGCGCCGCCTCGCTCACGCTACCGGTTTCGACCACGATCAGAAAGGTGCGCAACAAGCCGCTGTCGAGATCCCGAGCCATAAATATTCTTGAAGCGCCCATAAAAAATTCGAGCTTATACCAAACGAACATGCGTGGTTACCATCGCCGCATCGCCATCATGGAGCACTGCATGAACGAAGAAACCGGAAGCATCCGGGCCGGCCGGCACACGACCGCTTCCACACCGGTTGCGCGCGACGCGTTCACGGCGAATGCGTCGTTTGGCGCGTCGCGGACACGACGCTTCCAAGCGGCTCTGGCGCCCGGGTTCGCCGTGGTGTCGATGTGCAGCGTCCAGCTCGGCGCTGCACTGTCGCGGCCCGCGATGATCGAGTACGGAACGTTCAGCACGACCTGGCTGCGCCTGTGCTTCGCCGCCTTCGCGCTGGCCGTGATCGTGCGCCCGCCCGTCCGGCGCTACTCCCGGCAGCGCTGGATCGCCGCCATCGCGCTCGGCTGCGCGATGGCCTGCATGACACTGTGCTTCTTCGAGGCGGTCAAGCGCGTGCCACTCGGGCTCGCGGTCGCGATCAATTTCTTGGGGCCGCTGTGCGTCGCGACCATCGGCGTACGCAACATCCGGATGCTCGCGTGGCCCGCGCTCGCCCTGGCAGGAATCGTGCTGCTCGCGCGCCAGGACGACATGTGGATCGTGCCGGTTTCGGCGCTCGTATTCCCGCTCGGCTCGGCGCTCGGATGGGCCGCCTACATCCTGATGATGAAGCGCGTGGGGTCGCTGTTCGATGGTTTGCAAGGCCTGTCCACGTCGCTGATCGTCGCGGCGCTCGTGACCGCGCCATTCGGCCTCGCGGAAAGCGGCGGGCATTTTCCGGCCGGGCAATTGATCGACGCTGCCGGTCTCGCCGTGCTCGTCCCGCTCCTGCCTTATGTTCTGGAGATGATTGCGTTACGGCGCATGACGGCGTCGGCGTTTGGCATCCTGATGAGCGTCGAGCCTGCGATTGCCTCGGCAATCGGATTTGCGGTACTCGGGCAGCCCGTGACCCTGCTGCAAAGTATCGGCACGTTGTTTGTCATCGGTGCCAGCGCAGGCGCCGTGATGCAGCAGTAGCCGGCTCCACAAGGCTTGGCTGGCATGCGCTTCGTCGCCTCGCCATCGAAGTCGGAGTCGGAGTCGGAGCCGGAATGACAAGACAGGCGCTGGCCGCGATCGACGATTCGAGTGCAGGGTGATGTTGAGCGACCTGTCTGTCCGCCAAACGCCTGCTCCGGGCAGCTCCAGGGTCTGTTTACATTTGTGCGGGTTGTCGGGTTATCCGGTCCGCTCGGTTCGGGCGACTATTCGCCGGTGATTGCGTCACATGCTGGTAGGATGAAGTTCGTTTCTACTTGCATTGATGATCTGACCTGTAACCGCCTCATTCTCGGAGTAGACATGGTTGATATTTCACGTGAGACCGTCGAACAAACTGAGCGTCGCCTTCGACGAGTCATCACCGAGGCACGCCTACGGATTTACTCCGGCACGTACACGTTCATTGAATTTCCGCTGGATCAATTCCCAAGCGCTGTGCGGGCCGACGCACTTGCCTTGGTGCGAGACGACAACGTGTGGAGTCAGCTTGTGCCGAGTGACGGTTCACACAAGGAACAGTTCGGCATCTTTCGATTCCACTTCCCGGCAGGGGCAGACAATAGTGGCTTCGTTGGCTGGCTGGCTACCCATCTCAAGAATCGATTTGGCACCGGCGTATTCGTGACGTGCGGACAGAATCATGCGGATGGCGGTATCTTCGATTACTGGGGCGTACCCGAGACGCTGGCAGACGAAGTGATCGAGGAAGTCAAGCGGCTTGTTCAGGGGCAGAGCGATCATCGATAAAGCTCATCCGATACAGCACGCGGCTATAGCGACGCTTGGTTTTTCTGTTCGAGCGAAGCGGGATGACGGCCTTCGCACGCGGAGAGTGGATACTCGCCACAAAGGCGTTCGAGTCGTAGCCTTTGTCAGCGATGACCGCAACGGCACGCAAGCGCTAAACCGGTCATTCGCGCACGAAATATCGCAGCAGTTGGATCAGTGACGGCAATGCGCCATCGAGTATCGGTTTTGCCGTGGTCTCGTCGTCAGCGAAACAACGAAGTGGTGAGCGGAGCGTGCGGCAGGTTGGCAGCCCCATCCGTTCATTTTGTTAGAGATTCTAATTGAACGGCCAAGCGCGCGCCCGAACGGCGCGCCGCACCGCACCGTCCCGACGATGCCCGCTTGCGCGGGCATTTTTTTGTCGACTCGCGTCGACCGGCCCGATCAGCGATCGATCGGCAGCGGCGCGTTCGCGGCGACGAGCCCCTGCTCGCGCATCTCGCGCCAGAAGTCGGCCGGAATCGTCGCGTTCAGCGCGTCGACATCTTCCGCGATGCGCGCCGGACGGCTCGCACCGGGAATCACCGACGCGCGCGCCGGATGCGCGAGCACGAACTGCAGCGCGGCCGCCTTGACCGGCATGTCGTAGCGCGCGGCGATCACCTTGATGCGGCCGACCTTCGTGCTGATCACGTAGTCGTCGCGTCGATGGCCGGCGAGCACGTCGCCCAAGCGCGACTCGGCCAGCCTCGTGCCGCACGACGGCGCGGTGTCGAAGTTGCGGATCCGCCCATGCGGTCTCGATGGTCGCGGCGGCTTCGTCGTCGGGGATGTCGCGGAACATGTTGCAGAGCGCGGCGGCGCCGAAACCGAGCGTGTTGTCGAGACGCATGCATTTCTCCACAGGTCACGGAAAAGTGCGCCCAGTCTGGGTTGCATGGTTATGTCCATCCAAGACATAATTCATCCAACTTGAGTCCCTCCAGGTCTTATATGCTCGACATCCGTCAGCTTCAATATTTCATCGCGGTCGCGGAGGAAGAACACGTCGGCCGCGCCGCCGAACGGCTGCACATTTCGCAGTCGCCGCTCAGCCGCCAGATCGCGCAGCTCGAGGAAAAGCTCGGGCTGACGCTGTTCGAACGCAGCCAGCAGCGCATTCGTCTGACGCGCGACGGCCGCACGTTCCTCAGCGAGACGCAGGCGTTCCTGCGCCATGCGCACCGGCTGGAATCGCTCGCGCGCCGGCTCGGCCGCGGCGACGAAGGCGGGCTCTGCATCGGCTACCTGGAAACGGCCACGCACTCGGGCGTGCTGCCGCGCGCGCTGAAGACGTTGCGCGCGGACCGCCCGGCCGTCCACATCGCGCTGTACAACTACACGTCCGCCGCGCAGCTCGAAGGCCTGCGCGAGCGCAGTCTCGACATCGCGCTCGTGACCGAGCCGCCCGCGCCCGACGATCCGGAACTCGAATCGATGCGCGTGCTGAACGATCCGATGCTGCTCGCGCTGCCTGAAGGCCATCCGCTCGCGAAGAAGAAGACGCTTGTGGCCGACGATCTCGCGACGCAGCCGTGGATCGGGGTCACCCAGCAGGAAAGCGCGCCGCGTCACGGCGCGTTCGTCGCCGCGTGCGCGAAGGCCGGTTTCTCGCCGGATATTTCCGTCGAGGCGAGCGAGCCGCTCGCGGCGCTCGGGCTCGTCGCCGCCGGGCTCGGCGTGACGATGATCCAGCAGAGCCTGCGTCACCAGGTGCCGGAAGGCGTCGTGCTGCGCGAGCTACCGTGGTTCAGCTATCGCACGCCGCTGTGGGCCGCGTGGCACAAGGTCAACCTGCGGCCGCTGGTCGGCGTGTTTCGCGAGATTCTGACCGGCGAGGATGTGGTCGCGACGGTCGAGTGACGTGACGGGGGGCGCGATCGCCGGCAAAGACAAAGAATCTATCGTGCCGTCCGCATCCCCGCACACGAATCCGGCTGAAATCGATCGAGCCGGCAGCGGTCCGCATGCGATTGCATGCGCGATACCTGATGCCGGCTTCCCCCCGCTCGCGCGTCAGTTCGCGAGCGTGACCTTCCCGTCCATCAGCCGGTTGATCGCCAGCGGGTTCGAGGTCTTCAGCGCATCGGGCAGCAGCGCCTCCGGCATGTCCTGATAGCAGACCGGCCGCAGGAAACGACGGATCGCGAGACTGCCGACCGACGTCGTACGCCCGTCCGCGGTGGCCGGATACGGGCCGCCGTGCACCATCGCATGCGCGACTTCCACGCCGGTGCCGAAACCGTTGACGAGCACGCGGCCCGCGCGCCGCTCCAGCGCCGGCAGGAACGTGCGCGCGGCGGCGTAGTCGGCTTCGTCGATATGGAGCGCCGTCGTCAGCTGCCCTTCCAGCGACTCGATCAGATCGAGCATCGTCTCGAGGTCCGGACAGCGGACGATCAGCGACGCCGCGCCGAACATCTCCTCATGCAGCGCCTTCGACTCGCGGAACGCGTCAGCGCTCGTCGAGAACAGCGCGCCCTGCCCCTGGTTCGCGCCGGCCGGCGCATGCGCGCGCGCGACGGTGCGCACCTGCGGATGCTGCGCGAGCGCGGCCACCGAACGCTCGAAGGCCTGATGAATACCCGGCGTGAGCATCGTCGCCGCCGCGGCCTGGGCGAGACGCTCCGCCGCCGCGGCGGTAAAGCGCTCGAGTGCCGGCCCGTCCACGGCGAGGATCAACCCCGGATTCGTGCAGAACTGCCCGGCGCCGAGCGTCAGCGACTGCACGAACTGCTGCGCGATCGCGTCGCCGCGCGCGTCGAGTGCGTTCGGGAACAGCAGCACCGGATTGATGCTGCTCATTTCCGCGTACACGGGGATCGGCTCGGGCCGCGCGTTCGCAAGTGCGATCAGCGCGGTGCCGGCATGGCGCGAACCGGTGAAGCCGACCGCCTTGATGCGCCGATCGCGCACGAGCCCCTGGCCGATCTCGAGGCCGGTGTCGAACAGTAGCGAGAACGTGCCTTCCGGCATCCCGCACGTCTTCACCGCCCGCTGCACGGCGATCCCGACCAGTTCCGACGTGCCCGGATGCGCCGGGTGCGCCTTCACGATCACCGGGCAGCCGGCCGCGAGCGCGGACGCCGTATCGCCGCCCGCGACCGAGAATGCCAGCGGGAAATTGCTCGCGCCGAACACCGCGACCGGCCCGAGGCCGATATGACGCAGGCGCAGGTCGGGACGCGGCGCCGGTTGGCGTGCCGGCTGCGCCGGATCGATGCGCGCGTCGAGGTAGTCGCCCGCGCGCACCACGTCGGCGAACATCCGCAGCTGGCCGACCGTTCGGCCGCGCTCGCCTTCGACGCGGGCGCGCGGCAGGCCCGTTTCCGCGACGCAGCGCTCGACCAGTTCGTCGCCGAGCGCGAGGATGTTCGCCGCGATCGTCTCGAGGAACGTCGCGCGCGCTTCGGGTTGCGTTTCGCGATACGTGTCGAACGCGGCCCGGGCGAGCGCGCATGCTTCATCGAGATCGACGCTGCTCGCGCCGCCGAAGGCCGGCGCCATGCGTTCGCCGCTGGATGCGTTGACCGCGTATGTGTCGCCGTTCGTGCCGCGCCGTGCGCGCGAGCCGATCAGCAGGTTGCCTGCGAGTGTCATGTTCGTTTCCTCTGTAGATGGATCGGGGGCGAACGCCGTGCGATCACGGGCTCGCATAGGTGTTGTGTGTTGTTTGTCGTGCCGGCGCGCCTGTCGCGTCGCCGTGAGTGGGCCGGGCGGTTCGAACCCGTGCAGCGGGGCGCTCGATGCCGGGCTCGGGTGCCGCCGCGTGCGCCGGCCGGCACGCTCACGCGCCGGCGCTGCCGTGCGCGCAGCGCGTGCCGGCGGCGCACCGACTGACGCGCACGTCCGAAATGCGCCGGAAAGCCGCGCAATGGGCCAGCATACGGAGTCCGCCCCCGCGCGACAATTGACGGGATGTGATACCGGTATAACCGCGCGTTATCGGTCGTTGCCCCGCCGCCGCATGCGGGCGCGTTCCGCGTCCATCGCATGCCGCCGCGGCGGCCGGACGACGAACGGTGCGACCGCAACGGCGACGACGGCTCGGCACGTTCATACGACGATTGACGATGCACGCGCGGTGGCGCGGGTGCCGCGCGTCGTCACGGATGAAAACCCGCCACGGCGCACGGCGCCGGCGGGTGCCGACACGACCGGCACCCGCGCCACCGCGCGCGACATCGTCACACCGTCACGCGATCGCGCCGCTACGCCACGACACCGTCACGCCGTGAACCGCTTCGCCAGCTCGGCAAGACCGTCCTCGTAGATACCGCGGAAGAGGCGGATCGCTTCGTCGTCGGTCGCGCCATCCGGCGTGAACGTGCCCGACCACTCGACCGTCGCCGCGTTCGCGCCGTTCTCGCGCACGCGCAGCGTGGAGCGATAGTTCACGACCGGGAACGGCGCTTCGAGGATCGCGTACGTGTAGCTGCGTGCCGCGTCGTCGAAGGCGACCAGCCGCTCGACGATCGCGTCGCCGTCCGGGTTCGCGAGGCTGCGCACGCGACCGCCTTCGCTCAGCTCGCTCGCCGGGATGTACGACAGCCAGTCGGGCAGCGACCCGAAGCCGCCGATCAGTGTCCAGACCGTGTCGGCCGAAGCCGTGATCTCGATGCTTGCATTGGCCTGTGCCATGTCATCACCTTTGCGGATCAACGATCGGTCGGCAGCGGCGCATTGGCCGCAATCAGACCTTGTTCACGCATTTCGCGCCAGAAGTCGGCCGGAATCACCACGTTCAGCGCAGCCTGGTCTTCCGCGATCCGCTCCGGACGGCTCGCGCCCGGAATCACCGCGACGGTGGCAGGATGCGACATCGAGAACTGCAGCGCGGCGGCCTTGATCGGCACGTCGTAGCGTGTGGCGATCGCCTTGATGCGCTCGACCTTCGCGAGAATTTCCGGCGAAGCCTTCTGGTATTCGAAGTGCGTGCCGCCCGCGAGTACGCCCGAGCTGTACGGGCCGCCGACGACGATCCCGACGTTCTGCGCGGCAGCCGCCGGCATCACGCGTTGCAGCGCGCGCTCGTGATCGAGCAGCGTGTAGCGGCCGGCGAGCAGCATGCCGTCCGGTTGCGGCTCGGACAGGTCGAGCACGAGCTCGATCGGCTCGACGCGGTTCACGCCGAGGCCCCACGCCTTGATCACGCCTTCTTCACGCAGCTTGCTCAGCACGCGGAATGCGCCCTTGCGCGCGACTTCGAACTGCGCGAGCCATTCGTCGCCGTAGAAGTCCTGTGCGATGTCGTGCACCCAGACGATGTCGAGGCGGTCGGTGCGCAGACGCTTCAGGCTGTCCTCGATCGAACGCAGCGTCGCATCGGCCGTGTAGTCGTTGACGATGCGGTTCGGCCGGCCGTGTTCGAACAGGCCGCCCTTCTCGCCGAGATCGCGCGCCGACACGTCCTCGACTTCGTCGAGGATCACGCGGCCGACCTTGGTGCTCAGTACGTATTCGTCACGCGGGTGATTCGCCAGCGCGTCGCCGAGGCGGATTTCCGCGAGGCCGGCGCCGTAGAACGGGGCCGAATCGAAATAACGGATGCCGTGTTGCCATGCCGCTTCGACGGTGGCCGCCGCTTCCGCGTCCGGGATGTTGCGGAACATGTTGCCGAGCGGGGCAGTACCGAAACCAAGGATCTTGTTACCGGGCAGCGTGTCTTTGAGACTCATCATTTTCTCCAGGGGTGAGGGAAAGCGAGTTCAGTCTAGGCAGCCGGGTTAAGTCTGTCCAAGACGGAATTCGACACAGTTGAGTCCCTGGAGGTCTAAAACGTGGTCTGAAGGGTGGGCGGATATCGCGTCCGGAGGGTCCGTTCGCGCGGCGGCCCCGCCCGACAAGGCTGGCGACGGAATCGGCCGCCGATTCGTGATTTCAGATCAAAAGTGATTTCGCCGGTGAGCACGATGGGCAACGCCACGCGTGCCCCCAATTGCCGCACGCCTGCAACGCGTCGCGCAAAGGAATCCCCGTTGCGCCTCTTTCAAAGGCGCAACGGGGAAAAAGCCGCCTGGTGATCGAATCTGCGTTCCATCGCAATGCGCGGCTCATGCCCTCAGGCGCGACCGTCGCCTTGCGCATGCCGGGCATCGCCCAGCATCGTGACGAGGACGAGCGCTGCAATCAGGCCGAGGTGCTCGAAGAAACCGTTGAGCGCCATGAAGCGCGCTGCGCCCGTCTGGTTCCAGAAGTCGTTCGCCACCAGCATCGCGACGACGGTCAGCACGCCGAGGCTGCCGGCGCCGAGCCACGTGAAGCGGCGAAACACCACGCACAGCGAACCGCCGATCTCGACGACAATCGCCAGTGCAGC
>NZ_QTPV01000055.1:0-48496 GCF_003857985.1 Burkholderia sp. Bp9090 | reverse complement strand
TGCTGTTGGTCGTGCTCAGGCCGGTCGACAGCGATGTAACGCCGCTTTGCGCCGTGCTGATACCCGTCGACGCCGACGTCGACAGCGACGTGATCGAGCTGTTGGCCGTCGACAGACCCGACGATGTGGACGTCGACAGCGAATCCAGGTTGCTGTTGGTCGTGCTCAGACCCGTTGACAACGAGCCCACGCTGGATGCCGTCGAGGTCGACAGCGAATCCACGTTGCTGTTGGTCGTGCTCAAGCCGGTGGACAGTGACGTGACGCCGCTTTGGGCCGTGCTGATGCCTGTCGATGCCGACGTCGACAGCGAGCTCACCGAGCTGTTGGTCGTGCTCAGGCCGGTCGACAACGACGTGACGCCGCTTTGTGCCGTGCTGATGCCGGTCGACGCCGACGTCGACAGCGACGTCACCGAACTGTTGGTCGTGCTCAGGCCGGTGGACAGCGAACCCACGCTCGACGCTGTCGACGTCGACAGCGACGTGACCGAGCTGTTGGTCGTGCTCAGACCGGTGGACAACGACGTGACACCGCCTTGTGCCGTGCTGATTCCCGTCGAGGCCGACGTCGACAGGGAACTCAACTGACTATAGTTCACGGCGTCAGTCGGGTTCACGCCGGCCGCCACATTGGTCAGCGTGACGGGTGTCGCTGCGCCCACCCCACCCAACGTAACGGAAGAGTGTGCGGAATTGTCGTATTGGACTGAATTCGCAATACCTGTCGACAACGAGCCGACTGCGGTCGATGTCGATGTCGACAGACTTGCCACGTTGCTATTGGTTGTGCTCAGGCCGGTGGACAGCGACGTCACGCCGCTTTGTGCCGTGCTGATGCCCGTCGATGCCGACGTCGACAGCGAGCTCACCGAGCTGTTGGTCGTGCTCAGACCGGTGGACAACGACGTGACGCCACTTTGTGCCGTGCTGATCCCCGTCGATGCCGACGTCGACAGCGAGCTCACCGAGCTGTTGGTCGTGCTCAGACCGGTGGACAACGACGTGACGCCGCTTTGCGCCGTGCTGATCCCCGTCGAAGCCGACGTCGACAGCGACGTCACCGAACTGTTGGTCGTGCTCAGGCCCGTCGACAACGACGTGACGCCGCTTTGTGCCGTGCTGATGCCCGTCGATGCCGACGTCGACAGCGAGCTCACCGAGCTGTTGGTCGTGCTCAGGCCCGTCGACAACGACGTGACGCCGCTTTGTGCCGTGCTGATCCCCGTCGACGCCGACGTCGACAGAGAATACAGTTGAGAGCCGTTCACCGCGTTAGTACTGGTCGCGCTTATCGCACCGGCTGCCACCCCATTGAGGAGAACACCGCCCGAGACGCTAGCCATGGTCAAAACATTACCGCTTGTATTACCCGAGGTGGTGCCGCCGGGCCGGAAGTATATGAGACCGGTATCAGCACTGACTTCAACCATCGTTCCGCCAGCGTCCATAACGACAAACTGGCCGGAGCTGGCGTAGGAGCCAACAATAGCTGTTGAACGATTACTGCAGTAGTTCAGCCCCCCTGTAGTACTATAGTCATAACAAGTGGTACCCATATTTACGGCTAAACCGGGCGCCGCATGCACCTTCGACAAGAAAGCACCTCCGCCAGAGAAAGCCAAAGCCCCCAACGCAACAGCGATTGCAACTTTATTTTTACTCGGCTTTCCTCTCGACGCATCATTTTCCGAGGCGGCGACCCAAGCACCAAGCGCTTCGTTCCAGATGGTTTTGTAGCACTTATTCATTTCATTTCTCCGCCAAAATCGCCGCCCAACGGCCGTTACACATCAATAAATATCGTTAAATTGATAACGAGAACATAATCGATTACAGAAGGCTAGCCGGGTGCAAATAAGACTTACCCAACCATCTGAATTTTGGTGTGATTATGAAATTGAGGATGACGAGGGAATCTGAACAAATGTCACATCCGCTTGACTTGGCAGACAAATTACGCAGAACCTTTAAACAATGTTAAATGTCGCCGTCTTTTCCGGCTTTCATATGACAATATGATGGCGACACCACCGGTCAGCGCCACCAAAAATGTAACGCCGCCCTTGCGCGATGAGCGCTTGATATTGAAGTTTGTCGAATCCGCCAGTGGCGAACGTTAGAGTCGCAACCGTCGCCCTTTGACGAACAAGCAACGGCACACCTTGGGCGAAGTATTTCGGCGACGCGCGTTGAACTCAAAATGATCGTCTTGAAGCGCGTATATGCGCACGCCAAGTCCGAACTTAGACGACCATTAGCGCTTGCAGAACGGACGTAGTATTCGCCATTGCGGTAAGTTATTAGATAGGTATTGTTTCGAATGCGGCAAGTTTTTCTCTCATCGATTTCACGCGAGCCATAATCACGCCATCAGCAAATTTTCCTCTTTAAACCGTTCACGAGCCACTACTTGGATCTATGAGCTCATGAAGGTCGGATAACAATGAGAACATCCTTTCCGTCCATTTCCGACGGAGCCGCCGCAGGTTTACCCTTTAGCAGTATCTTTGCTCATCGTTAGCAGAAACCTCGAGCGCCAACACTCGTCCGTTCGACGCCACGTAGATCTACCGGGATGAACAGCATGGTTCACTGCCTGCGGGCCCTCGGCATTGATCGCGCGCGCGGATCTGGCGACCGTCTTGCCGCCTCGCGCGGCACTTCCATGTGGTAGGCCGACGAATATACGGGGGCACCTCGCGCATCTTTTACATGCCGTGCCAGCCGTCGTCCGCTTCCTGCGAACTGCCATTTCGGAATGGCGCACACGACATCGCGGCACCGGCAGACAAGATCCTCAACGCCCTCGCGCCACGCCACCACATCGGTCACCTGACGCTATGCGAAGGTGCCTGGCAAGTGCTGGGCGGGTGTGCGAACCTGGAAGATTTCCGCAAATTGAGCAACACGCTCAAGCGGGGGTTAGGTATTCCGATCGCCAGTGCGTCAGCGCGAACGAGCTGGCGGCACGCATCGGTTCGCGACCGCCACGCGCCGCTGGCCGATCCCTAGTGCGTCCGTGAGCGGCGGCCTCAATTCTCAGAATTTGCTGTGATCGCGCGACATTCTAGTACCGCTTCGCCATGCGGTATGGCTCAAAGTGAGCTCACTCGTGACAATAGTTCAGAAATACATCGGTCATCCTATATATTATCTTCTTGCCGATTCCTCCAGTTTCGGTCCTGACGCGCCGTAGGTTACGGAGCTTCATGGTTGTCCCAAGTGTTTGGTATACGACTAAGCCCGCATCAGCATGCTGGTGCGGGCTTCTTTTTTTGTCATAATCTATTGTGACGAGTCGACACTTCGTCCCGCCAAGATTTCTTTGGATTTTTCACATCTTCAGGCAAAAAATAGCGAACGGTGACCGTCGAACGTGCCAGCGATATCGCATCCCGCCACAGTCTTCGCGCGCCATAGCGCTCCACCCTGCCTCAATCGCGGAAAGTCGCCGAACATTTCGTCGAACCCATATCCGCTGACGCTGTCTCTTCGGTTCCGTGGTCGAACGCTTTGCTCGTCACTTGCGGACTGGTCGACAATTGAGAACCCATTCGGCACTGAACCAAATCTCTCCTCCCCTAGGATAGGCCGGTCGAGGACCGAGGCGAGAATTCCAGAACTCGCTGGCCGGCGTATCAAAAGTTGGAGCAACAGTTGGCTGACAGTTCTAACGGTGTGCCTGCCGACATTGTCATCGACCAGCAGAACGTCCATCTCGATCAATAATTCGGTCCAACGCGTAAAACTGCCATGCCAGACATCTCTTGCTTCGACACCGAAGCGACACGAACATTCGACATCGAGGGGCACGAGGGTATTCCCGCTGGACATATCCGCGCGCCGACGCGCGTCCGCATCCGCGCGCGGTCAGGAACAGCTTCTTTGACTTGAAGACCCAGTCAGAAACCTTCAAGTGGAGTCGCCTTGGTGGCACGCGGTCGATCGTAGGCCGATTGGTAACGGCCGCGATTTTAGCGAGCCGCCAAATGTCATCTGCGGTACTCGAATGCCAATTTTTAGATTATATTTATGAATGAGTTATCGACTTTCCGTCGAACTCCGGCTGAAAAGCTCACAGATTCAGAATTAACTACGGTTATTCTGCGGATGCACGAAAATCGGAACGCTCCCCCGGCCTGCTGCGATTACGGCGCTATCGTGCAAGGTGAAAAGGCGAAAATGCTGGCTCGAATGTTCGGCAGAATTTCTGGCTATACCCCCCATCCCCGCGAGGATATTGGCCAGAGATTGAGTATGGCAATGTGGAAAGGGGATCCGCTATGTGATGCGGCAATGCTCAAGATGGTCGACCGAGGCGAGAGTCCACACGCCATCATGGAAAATTTGATCACTCGTGGCATTGACGCAATCGCTGATCCTACCGAAGAGCTTGTAGAACTTTGGAAGCAGATCAGCACTCGGCCGGAGTGGGTCGACTGGGATCGGATCGAGCGTGGAGCCCGCGTCTACCGCCGCTACGGCGTCCAGGGGTTCACCTTTCAAGGCATCGGCAGCCTCGACACATACCGCTTCGAGTCCATTGCCCGCACATTGATGTCCACAGGACAATACTCGGACGGAACAGCATTCGGCCGTTTTCTGCTTACGTGCAACTTCTGGATGGAGGTGTCGGAGCCTGGGGGTATGAATCTGTTCGCGCCAGGGTGGCAGGTCGCTGTCCGCGTTCGGTTGCTGCATTCACTGATTCGCCGATCGGTTATAGCGAGTGGCAAATGGGACGCGGAGAAGCTCGGCATGCCGATCAACCAAGTAGGCTTGCACGGTGCACCGATCGTGAGTTCCATCATGCTCGGACAGTTCACGAAGATTCTCGGCTATCGCCCCACAAACGCCGAGATCGAAGACATGACTCACCTCTGGCGTTACATTGCATACATCATGGGGGCCACGACAGAGTTTTTACCGAAGTCGGTACACGAAGGAATTCAGATCTCGTTCGATGCGTTCAATGTGGAACGTCAAACCGACGATGAAGGCTCGATCCGGCTTTGCCAATCGTTCATGAACTCGTTCAGCCCTAGGGGCAATTCTACCCATTGGGAGCGAGTGAAAGATTGGGTGCATCACAAGAGCGTTGTCGGACAGACGCTGCTTTTCGTCACACCAGAAACCATCAAGGTATCCAGCTTGCCCAACCCGTTGTTCTGGGGCCTGTTGTTTCTTCTTCTGCAGTTCCCCCGCAACTTCGTTCAGGACCTACTGCGCCATCGTTTCCCCCGGTATGCTGAACGCTTGGACGCGCGAAAGCGTCGTGAGCGCCGTGCTTGGATCAATCGTTATCTCGGGCCCTCTGTCAGAGAGTATCGCTACCAGCCGAAACAGTATTAACAGGGACTCGATCTGACAGATAGTCGGACCGACAAAGAAGGAGACATCAATGGGGGATGAGTTTCTCCGCCTTGGCGAGCTCGAGCGAATCGAGGAAAGTGCGCATTGGTGTCTTGTCGTAACACCAGCGCCCCTGATGCTCTCGGTCATTGTTGTACTGGTCGACCCACGCATCAAGATCCATCTGCAAGGTGGCGCTACGGTAGCCTAGACGACCGCGCCCACCGTCGTGCCCGCCTCAAGCTGGGCATGCGCGATGAACCTATGTTGCGAAAATCATGCCGATGATCCAGCATCAGGAAAGCAAAGTCCTGCTTCCCGCATCCTTCCATACGCCGGTGGTTGCCAAATACGCGCCCATTGGCAGCTAAGCCACCACCACGGGTACGGCCACACCATACCCGTGGTGCGATCAGCGACGCACGTCGAACACCGCGAAGGGAGCCGTCGCCGTGGCAATGCAGCGTGTCCTCGTCGCGTCATACAGTTCACCGCCCGCGAACGCCACACGCCCGCCAAGCCGCTTGATCCGCGCATTGGCCACAAACTCGCCGACGTAGCCGGGTTCCAGCATGTTAATCGTCAGGCTGATCGTGGCGCACGTGCGCCCATGCGGCAATTCCGACAGCAACGCAAGCGCCATCGCGAAATCGAGCATCGACGCCAGCGTGCCCCCCGCCACGACACCGTTACCCTGTACCGAGTGTGCGGGCGCAGTGAAGCCAATGGACAATACCCCCGGGCGCCCTGCCAGCAATGTGGCGCCGAGCGACGCCAGCGCCGGATTCATATCGAGCTTGATGTTCCGGGCCTGCGTCGCCAAGAGCGTATGGAGAAATGCGCGATCCGGGTTGTCTGGCATCCCAGTGTGGGCGCGAGACTCCTTGTTCGGTTGTGGATCACTCATCACGATGCGCGATGCAGACCTGCCGCTGACGCCCGAGCCCCTCGATCTCGCTTTCCATCACGTCACCGTCCTGCAGAAAGCGGCCGTAGTGGGTACCGTTACCCGCCGGCGACCCGGTGCAAATGATGTCGCCGGGCAGCAGCCGCGCGTAGCGGGAGATGTACTCGATCTGCCGTTCAATGCCGAACAGCATGTCCGCCGTAGTTTCGTCCTGCATCGTCCTGCCCGATACAGTCAGCCGCATCGACAACTGGTGAGGATCGGACACGAACTGCTTCGGGACGAAATACGGACCCAGCGGCAGGAAGCCCGGCTGCCCCTTCGAACGCAGCCAGTCGGTGCCGAGCATCTTGTAGTCGGTACGTGGAATAAGGTCGCGCGCAGAAATATCGTTGACGATCGCATAGCCGGCCACGTGATCGAGTGCACGCTCGCGGTCGATCATATAGCCGCCGCGACCAATCACCACGGCCAATTCGAGCTCCCAGTCCGGCTTCGTGGTGGTCGGCGGCAGCACCAGCGGATCGAACGCGCCGGATACCGCGGACACGGGCTTCGTGAAAACGTACGGCTCGCCGTTCGCGACACGCTCGTCCATCATGTTCTCGGCCCAGCGGCGCAACTCCGCATCGTTCAATCCTTCCGGCCCGACCTTTGCATCGACGGTGAGATCGACCACATGCTTGCGATAGTTGGCACCGGTGCAGAAGATCTGGCGCGGCAGGTCGATCGCCGGATGCGTATGCAGCTCGCGCAAGGCATACCAACGCACGCCGTCTACCGGCATCGCATCGACGATGCTCGCGAGCTTCGGCTCGCTGTCGCCCCACGCGTCGAGCAGCGACAGGACGGTCGTTGCATCGGTAAACGACTGCTCGCCGACCGACGCAGCGGCCCGGGCCAGCGGCGCGATTCGATCGTCGACGACGAGCCCGGCAAAGCGGGCGCCGTCGCCCGCGGAAAACGTACCCAATGCATATCGCTTCACTGATCTTCTCCCACCCATCCTTCGACTAACGAATCATCGACGACCGCCGCATGGTCGTCGTCACCGCCGACGAGCCCCAGCGCACGTCGATGCGCGATCAGCAACGCGATACCCGCTCGATCGGGGCTCAACGACACGGGCGTGGTGGCCAGCATTGCGTTACCGGCAGCCGGCGGCAGGCCGGCAGCAATCACCGCGCGTTCGGCACGTTCAGCGTTTGCTGCAACGACCAAGCGCGCGCGCTCGAGATCGGCAAGCCATGCAGCAACGCTGGCTCGTGCCGCACAACCGGTGCGCATCACGACGCCCTGCCCGGGAAATGCCGGATAGATTTGCTGAACACTGGAGATAGAAGTTAGGCCCGCGCGAACAGCCATCGCATCGAACGGTGGCCCCAGCAATGTTGCCGCGCCCTGCCCGGCCACCAGCGCGTCCAATCGCTCTTTCACGCCACCGCACGGGACGAGCCCGTACTCATCGTCCATCAATCCGGCGTCGCGCAGCAGCATGCGCAGCGCCACGACGAATCCGTTGTCGACGGCGTCGACGAGGATGTCGGTGTCGCGCAGATCGTCCAATGTGGCCCGGGACGCTTGCCCGACCACGCTCAACGGTGTCGTCCGCTCGATCTGCGCCACCACGCGAAAATCGCGCGGCCCGGCGCGGCGGTTCCAGCCGATCACGTTGTCCATCGATGTGACGACCGCGTCGACCTCGCCCGACACGAGCGCGTCGAATTGCTCGTCTGACGAGCGGTTGCGACGCGCGTCGACGCGGATCGCGCCCGGCTCGCCGCCAGCCACGAGCGCGAGCAGCGGCGGCACGAACCACATGACGCGCACGGGTGTTGTCTCCATGAATTCCACTCTTGTTGTCTGTCAATGGGATCTATTACAAAACGCATCGTTCCGTTTTGTCAAGAAGAACCATGGCCATAACGTACGCGCCTTTTCCCTATTGACATGCCTCTGTCGGTCATTAACGATACGATACGAATCGACTCGATAATGAAGGAAAACATGGAGGCAACATTGATGGATAATCACGCGCGACAGGCGGACGTCGACGACTATCGGCCGGTCCGGCGCATCGTCACGGGCACGCGCGCCGACGGCAAGTCATGCATCGTGTCCGACGGACCGACGCCGAACCGGACCACACGCAAGGGGTTGCCGCTCGCGCATGTCGTGTGGGCGACCGGCGAAGCACGAGCGGCGGGCGGCGAGCCCGCGCCCGCCGGGCACGCATTCAGCTTCCATTCGAAAGGCGGCTCGTTGCTGCGTATCGTCGATTTTCCGCCGGACGAAACGTACGACGAAACACAGCTCGCGCAATTTCTGGACGCGAGTGGCGTGCGCGACTCGAGCGGTGCGCGGCATTTCTGGTTCCACAAAACCGAATCGCTCGACTACGCGATCGTCCTCGACGGCGAGATCTGGGCGCTGCTCGACGAAGGCGAGACGCTGATGCGCGCGGGCGACGTGCTCGTGCAGCGGGCGACGAACCACAGCTGGGCGAACCGTTCGGGCAAGCCGTGCCGCATGGCGTTCGTGCTGCTCGATCTCGTCGAAGGAGAGCCGCTGTGAGCAAGGCGATCATTACCTGCGCAGTCACCGGCGGCGCGCATACGCCGTCCATGTCCGAGTTCCTTCCGATTACGCCCGAGCAGATCGCGGCCGAATCGATCGCCGCCGCCGAGGCCGGCGCCGCGATTATTCACCTGCACGCCCGCGATCCCGAAACCGGGCGCCCGTCCGGCGATCCCGCGCTGTTCCGGCGCTTCGTGACTGCAATCAAGTCATCGACGGACGCAGTGATCAACATCTCGACGGGCGGTGGCGGCCCGAACATGGTGATCGCAGAACGCGCGGCCGCGGGCGAAGCACTCAAGCCGGAAATGTGTTCGCTCAACATGGGATCGATCAATCTCGTGCTGTCCGAGATGGCCGCACGCGACCGGCCGTGGCGCCACGACTGGGAAGTGCCGTTTCTCGAAGGTACGCGCGGCCTCGTGTTCCGGAACACGTTCGAGGACATCGAATGGACTCTCGAGCACATCGGCCGTGCCGGCGGCACGCGCTTCGAGTTCGAATGCTACGACGTCGGCCATCTGTACACGCTGCACCACTTCCTCGAAAAAGGACTCGTCAAACCGCCGCTCTTCATCCAGTCGGTGTTCGGCCTGCGCGGCGCGATGGGTGCGCACGTTGAGGATCTGCTGCACCAGAAGCGCACGGCAGACCGGCTGTTCGGCAACGATTACCACTGGTCAGTACTGGCCGCCGGCAAGCATCAGATGCCGTTCGCAACGATGGCGAGCCTGATGGGCGGCAACGTGCGGGTCGGACTCGAAGACAGCCTGTACATCGGCCGCGGGCAGCTCGCCCGCAGCAATGCCGATCAGGTGCGGAAAATTCGACGGATCCTCGACGAACTCGGTATCGAAATCGCCACACCGGACGAAGCGAGAGCAATGCTCGACCTGAAGGGCGCCGATCAGGTCGGCTTCTAGCCGCGCACGCATCGGCACGGGCACGACGCGGCAACGCGCCGCCCGTGCCGATGCGCGTCGATCGTTCATGGCGCATCGCATATCACAATATTGGAGACATCATGGCAAACGCATTTCCCGAAGGACACGCGCCGCGCGTCGCCGGCAACGTGCATGGATGGTTGCTGATGGCGAGCTGCTGGCTCGCATCGACAGGCGCCGTGCTTGTTGCACCCGTTCTGCCGCTGATGCGCCACGACTATGCGCAAGTCCCGCAGGCGGAGTTGCTCACGGTAATCGCGCTCGTGATTCCCGCATTGATGATCGCGCTGTTCAGCCCGCTTGTCGGTTCTCTGGTCGACTTGTTCGGCCGCAAACCGCTGTACCTGGCGGCCGTTGCGATCTACGGCATCGCTGGTGTGATGCCGTTCTGGCTGAATGACCTGCATGCGATCGTCGCGTCGCGCGCTGTCATTGGGCTCGCGGAAGCGGCGATCGTCACCATCGCTACCGCACTCGTCGCCAACTACTTCAGCGGCGTGCAGCGCCAGAAATGGCTGACGATGCAGCACGCATCGGCGTCGGTCGTCGCGGCCGTGATGTTCTCCGTCGGCGGTGCGCTCGGCAGCCTTGCGACCGGCTGGCGGACGCCGTTTCTGGTCTACGGTTGCGCGTTCGCGTTTCTCCCGCTGATCGCATGGTTAATCTGGGAACCGGAGCAAGCGGCGGCAACGCAACGCCCCGCTCACGCGCTACCGTTCCCGTGGCGCGAAATCGGTCCGCTCTGCGCGCTTATCCTGTTCGCGTCGATTCTGTTCTTCGTCGTGCCGGTGCAGATCAGCTTCCTGCTCAACGCGCGCGGCGTGACCGAGCCGGCGATCCTCGGCCTCGGCGGTGCGATCGCCAACGCGGGCATTCCGGTCGGCTCGTTCGTCTTTCACCGGTTTGCGCGCGTCGCGATCAACCGGCTACTGGTCGCCGCGTTCGGTCTGTTCACGGTGGGCTTTGTCGTGGTCGCGTCGTTCGGCGGCGTGAGCGCCACGATCGCCGGTGCGTTTCTCGCGGCCGCGGGCGGCGGCATGGCGCTGCCGCTGCTGGGGACCTGGACGCTGGCGCGTGTACCGTTCGAGCAGAGCGGCCGCGCGACTGGTGGTTACATGGGGGCGTTCTTCTTCGGCAACTTCCTGAGTCCGCTCGTCGTGGAGGTCGTGTCGAAGCTGACAGGCGGGCTCTTTGCGGCGGTCGCCTGGCTGGCGCTCGTGTCGATCATCGCGACCACAGCCGTGCTGATCCTCACGCTCGCGCGGCGCGGGCCGACCGAATCCGTGCACGCAGCTCAGGAGGGACGCGCGTCGCTCGGTTGATGCCGTGGCGTGCCGGCCCGGCGCATGGCGCGAGCCGCAGGTACGTGTTGCCCGCCTCAACGAGCGGCGGCTTTTTTCGATACGGCGACGCCGCGCTTGAGTTGCGCGCTCAGTTCGGCGACGTCCGGCGGCTCGACACCGAGCAGGCCGAACACGTAGCCGAGATGCTCCTGCGCGAAATGGTCGTCCAGCGTACCGGTGCCGACGAGCAACCGCATATAGACCGGCGCATACAGAAGTTCGCCGAGCGTCTCGATGTTCGGCGGCGTCGGAATGCGCGCGTCGCTCCGCCATTCCTCGAGCATTTCCCGCACGAGGGCGCGTCGCCCATAGTGAAAGCGCTCGCGGAACTCGCGCAGCACCGCGGGATCGGCCTGGCCTTCGGCAATGATCTGCGCGACGATCCGGCCCGACCACCCCGCATATTCGTGTATCAGCGACAGCAGATGCATCGCAATCGCCTTGCCGGGCGGCAGATCACGCGGCATCGGCGTCTTCACCACATGGTGTTCGATGAACGCATCGATCACGACCAGCGCTTTCGAATCCCACCAGCGATAGATGGTCGCCTTGCCGACACCTGCTTCCTTCGCAATGGCTTCAATCGAAATGGCCTGCACGGTGCGGGTTTCGAGCAAACGCACCGTGGCCGCGAGAATCTGCGTGCGTGTTTCCTCGCTGCGCGGGCGGCCTACGCCTCGGGGAGCAGATACGGCGACGGGAGACTGGGCTTGTGTCTTCATTAGCGGAACTGACTGACGGCGAGTGACGGATAGCATGCGCGCACCATGGCACGACGACAACGAATGCCGGACATGGGCACGGCACGCGCATGGCAGCGCGAATTATAAGACACATCGTATCTTAATTATCCGCGCGACATGAGGTCAAGCTGCAAAGGCAATCGCGACCGGTGTGAAAGAACCGGCTGCAAACGTGGGACGCAGTGCGCGTCGTCGCGCGTGGGTTCAGCGCAGGCCGAACAAATGTGTCCTGACCGCGCGCAGATGCTCGCGCATTGCGTCTTCCGCTTTGCCCGGATTGTGCGAGCGGATGCTCTCGACGATCGCGATGTGCGCCTTGTCCGTCGTCTGCTTCGGCGTCGGCGCGTGTCCGTACACCTCCTCGATCCGCGTATCGAGACTCGCCTTCACCCACGAGCGCAACACGTCGTACATCATCACGAGCAGCGCATTGTGGGTTGCCTCGGCGATGGTTCGATGCAGCGTTTCGTCGAGGCGTTTCCAGTGGGGAAACGAATCGGTCGCCGCCATGTCGGCAAGGCAGCGATCGAGCGTCGCGATGTCGGCCGCCGTCGCATGAATCGCGGCCTGCCCCGCCAGTTGCGGCTCGAGCAGCAGCCGCGCTGCGATGATGTCGTCGACGCTGATCGACGTGGCCGCGTGCTTGTCGTCGACCGCCATCGGCCGTGGCCCGACGAATGTTCCTTTGCCGACATGGCGCCAGATGAGCCCTTCATCCTCGAGATGCTTGAGCATCGTGCGCAAGCGACCACGCGACACGCCGAGCGCGTCGCACAGCTTCGGCTCCGGCGGCAGACGCTCTTCCCCGCGCTGCGATGCGCGATCCACGTATTCGCGCAGCCGGACCACGTCGTCTTCGATCATCCCCACCCGCATTCCACCTTCCCGTTCGCATTGATGCGCAATCTTAGCGTCACTTGATGACCCTAATCAATCCGATTGATATCGAATCAATCTTCCCCTAGGCGGCCGTCATGGCGGATCGATTCGCCAAACGCGAATCTAAGCACGTGCCTGCACCGAGCGAAGGCGTTGATGCCTCGACCGCCAGTCGTCGACGCTATCGTTTACCCGATATAACTCAATATACAGATTGATATGCATCAATTCGGGTTTAATATTTGTCCTGCACGACGCTCGACACAGCTGCCGCATCGCCCTGGTGGCGCCGTACAAGTCCGCCCACCAGCCGGCCGTTCCGCGACTGTGCAGCACTTTCCCCCTTGGCAGGAGCCACTGATGACGCTTCCGATTTCCCCTCCGGTGTTTATTTCGAGCGAGGCCGCACGTGCGGTGTTTCGCTGGAAAGATGCGGTCGCCGCCTTGCAGACGACATACGGCCAGCCGGTCGCCGCGTCGGCGGTGCCGTCGCGCACCATTGCTAGCGGCGACGGCGCGTGGCTGCGCGCATTACCGGCGATGCCACCCGGCGGCCGCTACTTCGGCGCGAAGCTGATGGGAATAGCCGGGCACGCGCCGGCGCCCGGGATCGATTACGTGATCGTGCTCTTCAACCGCGACTCGAGCCGCATCGCCGGCTTCGTGGACGGCAATCTCGTAACGGGGTTTCGCACCGCGGCCACGTCGGCGGCGGCGCTGGATCGACTCGCACGCCCGGGTCCGGCGCGCCTGGCCGTGCTGGGCAGCGGGCTCGAGGCATCGATGCACGCACGCGCGTTCGCGAGCGTACGGCCGTTGACCGACATCACGGTGTTCAGCCCCACGCCGGCGCGCCGTGAAGCGTTCGCGGCCGATCTGCACCGCGATCTCGGTATTCACGCACGCGCGGCCGCATCGCCCGAAGCGGCCGCCGACGGCGCCGATATCGTGCTCGCCGCGGCCCGCTCGCTGGGTGAGCGCCCGATCCTGTTCGGCGACTGGTTGACACCGGGCGCGACGGTCGTCTCGATCGGCTCGACGATCCCGCAGCAGCGCGAGATCGACGTATCGGTCGTCCAGCGCAGCGACCTGATCGTGTGCGACGTGCTCGACGAAGTGCTGCACGACACCGGCGACATGATCGCCGCGCGCGCGGCCGGCATCGAGGTCGAACGCGTCGCAGTGAGTCTGGCCGACGTTATGAGCGGCGCGTGCGCCGAGCAGCTCGCGACCTCCCGAAACCGGTTGTTCAAGTCGGTCGGCAGCGGCCTGCAGGACATCGTGGTCGCCGGGCTCGTGCTCGACCTGGCGCGCGAGGTCGGCCTGGCCGTGCCGCTGCCGATCGCGTTCGACACCAAACCCATGTAACCGGAGAACGACATGGCCCGCTACCACAAGCATGAAGCCCGCGACTGGGCACGCGAACACCTTATGGGGGTCGCGAACGTGACGATTCCGACGATGACGTCGGATTTCAGGCGCATCAACGAGAAAGCGGTTCGACACGACGTCGAGCTCGCAATCGAACACGGCTTCGTCGGCTCGCTGTCGTGTTCGGAAGTCGCGATCACGCAGGCGCAGTACGGCGAGTTCTGCCGGATCATGGCGGATCAGGCGGCCGGGCGGCTGCTGGTCGTCCATCACGCGGTGTTCAACACGCTGGAAGACAACATCGATGCGGTGAAGCTCGCCGAAGACGCTGGCGCCGATGTCGTGCTGCTCGGCTACCCGCCGTATTTCTATCCGACGTCCTACGACGAAGTGTTCGACTACACGCAGGCGATCTGCGCGGCGACGAATCTCGGCGTGATCGTGTTTCCGCTGCCCGCATGGGGCTTCGGCCGCCTTCACCCCGCCGACATTCCGCTAGCCGTGCTGCGCCGGATGGTCGACGAAATCCCGAACGTCGTCGCAATCAAGGCGGAAGGCGGGTTGCCGTACATCATGTCGGCCATCGAGGTGCATCGCGAATTCAACCGTGAAGTCGTGATCTCTTCGCCGCTGGAATACGAGTACGTGCCACTCGCGCAGGTGATGGACATCCCGTTTTGCGGCACGAACTATTCCGCGTACTACGGTCCGCTGCTGCCGCGCATCCACAAGCTGATCCGCGCTGGCCAATACGATGAGGCGACGCAGCTGTGGTACGGGATGGATCCGGCGCGCAAGGCGTTCGCGAGCCTGCCGATGGCCGCCAACGGCCTGCTCAACCGAATGATGTGGAAGTACCAGGGCTGGCTCCAGGGCTATAACGGCGGCCCGCTGCCGCACCCGACGCAGCGTGTGTTCCAGCGCGACATGGCGGTCCTGCGCAAGGGGCTCGAAGCCGCCGGCCTCAATCCGACTCGCGACCCCGACGAGGCTTTCTTCATCGGCCGCCGCCCCGACTAGACGACGATCATGACCGAACCCACCAAACTTCCCCTGAAGGACCCCGATCTGCTGCGGCAAGCCATGCTGATCGACGGCCGTTGGGTGCAGGCCGACAGTCAGGCCACGCTCGACGTGCGCAACCCGGCCACCGGCGAACTGGTCGCGCGCGTGCCGCTGGCCGGCGCGGCGGAGACGACGCGTGCGATCGAAGCGGCGGAACGGGCGATGCGCGACTGGCGCCGCGTGCTGCCGAAGGAACGCTCGCGCATCCTGCGCACGCTGTACGACCTGATGCTCGAGCACATCGACGATCTCGCCATCATCATGACCGTGGAGCAGGGCAAGCCGCTCGCCGAAGCGCGCGGTGAAATCCACTATGCGGCCGGCTTCATCGAATGGTTCGCCGAAGAGGCCAAGCGCACCTACGGCGACATCATTCCGCACAATGTCGACGGCCGCCGGCTGCTTGCGCAGAAAGCGCCGATCGGCGTGTTCGCCGCGATCACGCCGTGGAATTTCCCGTCGGCGATGCTCACGCGCAAGGCGGGGCCCGGCTGGGCCGCAGGCTGCACCGGCGTGATCAAGCCCGCGAGCCAGACGCCGCTGTCGTCGCTCGCGCTCGGCGTGCTGGCTGAACGCGCCGGGTTACCCGCCGGCGTGTGCAACATCGTCACCGGGTCCGCGCGCGCAATCGGCGCGGAACTGACGCGCCATCCCGCAGTGCGCAAGCTCTCGTTCACGGGATCCACCGAAGTCGGTGCGCAATTGCTCGCTCAATGCGCACCGACGGTGAAGAAGACGAGCATGGAGCTGGGCGGAAACGCACCGTTCATCGTGTTCGACGACGCCGATCTCGACGCCGCCGTCAAGGGCGCGCTGCTTGCGAAATACCGGAATACCGGCCAGGCATGCGTCGCCGCCAACCGGCTCGTCGTGCAGTCCGGCATCTACGATGCGTTCGCGCGTAGGTTAGCCGATGAATCGGCCCGCCTGAAGGTAGGCAACGGGATGGAAGCCGGCGTCGAACTCGGGCCGCTGATCAACGAGGATGCCGTACTGAAACTCGAGCAGCACATCGCGGACGCGCAAGCCAAGGGTGCGCAAGTCGCGACCGGCGGGCGACGCCATGCGATGGGCGGCTCATTCTTCGAGCCGACCGTGCTGACGGACGTGTCGCGCGACACGCTGATCTTCAGCGAGGAAACTTTCGGTCCGGTTGCTCCGCTGTTCCGTTTCGACACCGAGGACGAAGCGATCTCGCTTGCGAACGACACGCCGTTCGGTCTCGCATCCTACGTCTATACCCGTGACGTTGGACGGATCTTCCGCGTGGTGGAAGGTCTGGACTTCGGGATGGTCGGCGTCAACGAAGGGCTCATCTCGACGGAAGTCGCGCCGTTTGGCGGCGTCAAGCTGTCCGGGCTCGGCCGGGAAGGCTCGAAGTACGGGATCGATGAATATCTCGAGATCAAGTACGTGGCGCTTGGCGGCCTCTGACCGAATCGTCTACCTGGAGCGCGTCGGCAACCACGCCGGTGCGCACCATCGCATGCGCCTCGGTGCATCGCAATCCGTCATACGCCAACGGACAGATGAATGAACCGGCAAACGAAAAAGCCGGCGCACAGGAACGACCGCGCGCCGGCTCCGGCGAAATCCGCACGTTTGGCCGCGCATGCGCGGCCAAACGCTTGCTGCCTAGAACGGCCCGGCCAGCACGCCATACCCTTCGAGCAGTAGCTCGACGGCACGCCGCGGGTCCGCGTTCGGGTCCTGTTCGGTCTGGCAAATCGCGAGCGAGATGTCGAACACGCGCTTGACGCGCTCGCCGCGGCGTGCGGAATACGCCGACAACGCGGCGTCGACCCCGGCTTGCGTCGACAGTTCCTCCGCGAGCACCACCGCATCCTCGATTGCCATTCCGCCGCCGGAAGTGAGCTGCGGGGTAACCGAATGCGCGGCGTCGCCCAGCAGCACCACACGTCCGCGATACCAGGGCTGCGGCATCATCAGAATATCGAACGGACGATAGCTGATGTAGCGTGTGCCGTCGCAACGCGACGCTGCGGCGACTAGGTCGGGGGCGGTAAACCCCTCAAGCCGTTCACGGAACATCTCGCTCAGCCGCTCCTCCGGCATATGCGAGCGCTCGCGGGCGTTTTCGAGGAAGAAGTAATAGCACAGCGTATCCGACAGCGGCAGACCGCCCACCATCCGGCCGTCCCGGTGCTTGTACAGCACGAGCCCGTCAAAACCCGCCGGTCGCTCGACGGTCAGCCGCCATGCGCCTTGCCCCGCGTATTGCGGCTGGTACTGCGTGCCGAAGGCACGCGCACGCGTCTTCGAGTAGGTTCCATCGGCCGCGACGAGCAGGTCGCACCGCCCCGTCTCGCCATTCGACAGACGGTACGACACCCCATCCGCGTGCTGCTCGAAATCATCGACGGTCGTCCGGTAGTCGATCCGTGCGCCGCTCGCGAGCGCATGCGCTTCGAGCACCTCGGCCAGTTTCGGCCGCATGACGCCGATTGCACCGGGCGCATCCGGCCGGAACGTGCACGGCGAACGGCGTTCGTTCACCACGTCGCCTGCGGCGCTACGCGCACTGACGGTATCCCATCCGGAACCGGCGGCGACGCAGCTATCGGCCAGTCCGATCCGGTCGAGCGCACGCAGCGCGTTGCCGAGCAGCGAGATGCCGGTCCCCTGCTGATCCGTGCGATGGCTGCTTTCGACCACCCTCACGTCCATGCCGGCCCGCGCGAGCCCGTGCGCGAGCGTCATCCCGCCGATTCCGCCCCCGACAACGAGCACCTTGTATTGCGAAGCCATGGCTTGTCTCCTGATTGATGGTTGTTTTCGTATCGATCACATGAAAGGCGCGCGCTCCTGCGGCCACCACAGTCCTGCCTGTGGCTGCCCCATCCTGTTGCGCAGCACGCCGATGCCGCCCACTTCGAGCTCGACCACGTCGCCCGGCTCCAGCCGACGGTCGAGTTCGAGCGCGGAGCCGCCGCCCATCGTGCCCGAGCCGATCACGTCGCCCGGCTCCAGTACCTCGCCGAGGCTCGCCCACGCAATCAACTCGTCGACGCTCCACAGCTTGTTCGCGCTCGTCCCCTTCCCCCAAGTCTCGCCATTCACGCGCACTTCCATCGGAATCGCGTCGAGGTCGGCGAATTCGTCGATCGTCGTGATCCACGGGCCGATACCGTAAGCGAAATCTTTGCACTTGGTCGGCCCCATCTGGATCGGCATCTCGATCGCCTGACGGTCGCGCGCGCTGAAGTCGTTGAATACCGTGATCCCGAACAGGTACGGACGTGCGTGTTCCGGCCTCAGGTTGCCGCCACGCCGGCCGATCACGTAGCCGAGCTCGAGTTCATAGTCCATCCGCTCGATATAGCCGGGCCACGGCACTTCCGCATCTTGGCCGATCACCGTGTGCGGCGTGCCCTTGAAATAGCCGGGCACCTTCAACAGGCTCTCATGCGGCGCGTGGCCAATCTTTTCGTGAAACCCCTTGATATGGCCGACAAAGGTCAGTCCGTCGCGCACCACCGACGGATCGCTGGCTGGCAGCCATTTCACTTCGTCAATCGGCAACGACGCCGCGTCCGGACGTTCACGATCGGCGCGCTGCGCGGCGTCGAGGAATCGCTGTCCAAGCCCGATCGCCGCCGACATGCTGCCCGGAAACAACGCGTCGGACAGTCGATGCGCGGCTTCGCGCGTGGCGCCCTGCTGTTCCAGCGCCGCGATCGATGCCCGCTTCAGATCGATCACACGCCCTTCCTCCGGCAACACCAGAACCAGGCGTGCAACGTCGCCGTCCGGCCCGCTCACCGCAATTCGACCCAATTTCATGCTTTGACTCCAGATTGGGATGCGCCGCCCCGGAAGCAAAGGTCCGGGTCCGCCATCCAAGTTGATGTTAGGCCGATTATATATACGATACGATTCGTATCGTTAGTGCGGGTTTTTCCTCATGCCGCGAGGGCGTCTTTGCGATGATTTGCGCTTGATCGTCTCTAACGATGGGTACTATTATGATCCACACCGTATCGTATATATCGGCTTCTGCGAACGACCTTTATCAATAGGACAATGCAATGAGAATCCTCGGACCCGACACCCTTGTCTTCGGTGTCGACGATGTCGAAAGCTGTATGACGTTTCTGACTGACTACGGTTTGATCCCGAAAGGCAACGGTGCGTTCGACGCGCTGGACGGCACCGGCGTCGTCATCCGTCCCAAGGACGACCCCGCGCTGCCGCAGTGGCGATTTGCGACGGCCAATCAGTTGCGCAAGACGATCTACGGTGTAGCCGACCAAGCCGCGCTCGATGAAATTGCACGCGAACTCGCGACCGACCGTGAAGTAAAACGCCTCGTGGACGGATCGATCGAAGCTGTCGATGACGCCGGTTTCTCGCTCGGTTTCCAGGTATCGGTGCGCACGGCGCCGACGTTGCCGGCAGAAACAGTTAATGCACCGGGCGATGCGCGCCGGGCGGTCAACGTGCCGGGCACGCCACCCCGAAATGACGAGCACCTTCCGGTGCCGCGAACACTTTCTCATGTTGTCTATTTCGTGCCTGATGCGGAAAAAGCCGAAGCGTTCTACGTCAAGCGACTGGGGTTCCGGGTGACCGACCGATTTCTCGGGATGGGTCCGTTCCTGCGGCCTGCCGGCACGCAGGACCACCACACGCTGTTCCTGATCCAGACGCCGCCGGCCATGCAGGGCTGCGACCATTTCACGTTCCATCTCGGCGGCCCGTCCGAGGTACTGCGCGCCGGCTACGCGTTCGCGTCGAAAGGTTATGAAACCTTCTGGGGGCCGGGGCGCCATCGATTCGGCTCCAACTGGTTCTGGTATTTCAACAGTCCGCTCGGATGCCATATCGAATACGACGCCGACATGGACCAGCACGACGATGCATGGGTGCCGCGCGTCGCACCAGCCATGGTCGATAACGCGCAGGAATTCCTGTTCCAGTGGCGCGAGAAATGGGCACCTGGTGGGCCGCCGCCAGCCGGCGACGTAGACGCACATTGATGCACTGACGCATCGGCCACGATGAATGCACTTCAGTGGATTCGGCTCTGCGCGATCGGCGAGCTTCCGGTCGTCGGAGCACGGGGATTCGACCTGTTGGGCAGCGGCACGGACGACATGTTCGTCGTTCGTACGCACGACGTCGTGCGTGGCTACCGCAACAGTTGCCCCCATTGGCCGGGCGCATCGCTTCCGTGGCGCAAGGATGCGTACCTCAACGCGAGCAGCAGCGCAATCGTCTGCCACGGACATGGTGCGCAATTCGACATCCCCACGGGTCGCTGTATCGTCGGCCCGTGCGAAGGCAAGCATTTGACGGCCGTCCCGGTGAAAGTCGCACGAGACGGTTCAGTATGGGCATCACCGCAGGAGCGCGTGCCCGATGCCCGTCGCGACGGCTCGCACTGCACGCTGGCGGCGTCGGAATAGAAACCCGAACGGGGCGTTTAGACGGAGAAAGATTCATCAAAATTATTTAGTACAACCATATTATCAATATTAGACTGGAGACAGAATCATGTTCAAGCGCCACGCTTACGTCGGCACATTCGTTCTCGCGTGCCTGCCGGCCACTCATGCTCTTGCACTGGAAAACGGAACCAGCAGCTACCCCGAAGGGATCATGACCGTCATGAGCGGCGCGCTCGGCGGTCCGGGAACGTACCTGTACAGCTATAACAAGTTTGCGAACATAACGTCGCTGCGCGACAGCAACGGGAACAAAAGTCCGGTCGGCGCGAACGGCGGCGTGCAGGCCCATGCGACGCGGCTCGTTCACGTATTTGAACAGCCGACCGTGCTAGGTGCCAACGTAGCGATACAGGCCGCGCTTCCGTATATCGACGGTACGCTGCATTTTCCGTCGTTCGGAATAGCCGGTGGCGGCCGCGGCTTCGGCGACCCTCTTTTCGGCGTCATGCTCGGTTGGCAGTCTCCGTCCTACATGCAGACACTGGAGTTCGATATCGTCGTGCCGACGGGATCGTATCGGGCCGATCGGCTCTTCAACCCCGGCAACAACGTCACCAGCGGCTATGTCGCCTATTCATTCACGTGGTTTCCATTACGGCAGCTGGAAGTCAGCTCGAAGATCAATTTGGCCTACAGTAGCGTTAACTCGGCCACGCACTATCAGTCCGGTCTTCAGTTGACCGCGGACTACGGCGTGAACTATCACATCAACCAACAATGGTTGGTGGGCATCGGCGGTTATGCGAATACCCAGCTCAACGACGACAAGATCAACGGTGCGGCGGCATTCGGCGACGGACATCGAACCCACGAGCTGACGGTCGGCCCCCAAGTTGGTTATGGCACGCAGAAGTACGGCGTGATGTTGCACTGGCAACAACACGTGTACGCGCGCAACGCGGCTTACGGAAACGCGCTCTGGCTGAACGCGTACTACAAGTTTTAGCGTCCTGCAGCACACCGTCGCTCGGCGGACCAACTCTGCGTGAGATCCGTCAAGCCTATTGACACCCAGTAACCGTCGGCGCTGAACTCGGCGGCCATCGTCAGATGGCCGCTAATGGATCAGGCTTTTCCGTATGGGCAAACCACAGAGCTTAACGACTCAAGTCCTAGCGCTGTTCGTACTTCACGCAAAATCATCCTCATTTTTCCGCACCGTACACGTCGTCTCAGCCGGATAGCTCCTCGAGACGCTTGCCGTTCGTGTTGGGCCCGAAAATCCCGATCGACAACACGACGACCAGCATGCATGCGGTGATGCCGGCAAACACGCCGACCACACCGAAATCCCGCAGGAGCGCCGCGATGATGAAGCCGGACATCATTGCGCCGACACGGCTCGCCGAATACACGAGCCCGTTCGCGCGGCAGCGGATCGCGGTCGGAAAGAGTTCAGCCTGGTAGGTGTGGTAGCAAACGGAGATGGTCTGGCCCGCGAGGCTGATCAGTACGCCGAGCGCGATCAGCAACGCGGCGGAGCGCGCAAAGGCAAAGGCGATGCCGCATACGATGACCATGACCGCACCGCCGACGATCAACCATTTGCGCTGAACCCGATCGGCATACAGTATCGCCAGCATCGGCCCCACCGGCAGCGCGAACGCAATGACGAACGAATACAGCAAACTCTTCGTCACCGTGATGCCCTGGCCGATCAGCAGTGTCGGCACCCAGTTGGCGAAGCCGTAGTATCCGATCGCCTGGCACAGATTGAACACGACCAGCATGACGAATCGCGACCGATACGGGGGATGCAACAGCTCCGCGAACGAAGCGCGACGATGCAGCGGCTGGTCGACGATCGGCAGCGGCGGCGACAGCGGCGCCCTCGCCTGCCGCGAGACGATCGTCTCGATATGGCTCACGATCGCGTCGGCCTGCTCGGGACGGCCATGCGATGCCAGCCAGCGCGGGCTTTCCGGCACCGAGCGGCGAATGAACCACACCAGCACCGCGCCGGCGGAACCGGCCAGCACCACGACGCGCCAACCGTCGATGCCGAAGACCGTCGTCGGCACGAGCCAGTACGACAGGATCGCGGCCACCGGGGCCGCCGCGAACATCACCATCTGGTTGAACGCCATTGCACGTCCGCGCATGTGTTGCGGCACGATCTCGGTCACATAGCTGTCGATCGTGATGATCTCGACACCCACACCGATGCCCGTGATGAAGCGCCAGAGAATGACCGCTTCGGGCGTCGTCTGGAACGCCATGATCGCCGAGCCGACCGAATACCACAGCAGCGAAATCGTGAACACCGATCTTCGCCCGAAACGATCCGGTAGCCAGCCGAAACAGAACGTTCCAACGAACAGGCCAGCGAAGGTCGCCGCGATGAACCCCGCGATGCCGGTGAATCCGAAGAACGCATGCGTAGTCGTGGCGAGCAGCCCGCTCTTGGCCATTCCAGGCGCGATGTAACCGGTGAAGATCAGATCGTAGATTTCGAAAAAGCCGCCGAGCGAGATGAGCAATACGAGCACCCAAAGGTGTCGCGTAACGGGCAAGCGGTCCATCCGTGCGGAAATGGCCGCGCCAGGCTGAATGCCGACGGGCACACTGGATGCGGCGAGCGGGCGACCGCCCGCGGTAACGGTCTGCTGCATGGCTATTCTGTCTCCATATGATCGTTTTTTTGGCCTGGCTCAATCGGCCGATTCGCGGGCCGCAGCCGACGGCGTGCGCCAGCCGGCATCGCGTCCCGCACCGCGCTACAGTTGCCAGAGAGCGCCGACCTCCAGCTCGCGACGATAATGCGCGGCGCGCTTGGCATAGTCCGCGGCATTCTTCGCGATGGCGGCGATCTGCTCGTCACCCAGTTCACGCACGACTTTGGCGGGGCAGCCGAGGATCAGCGACCGGTCGGGAAACACCTTGCCCTCCGTCACGACCGCCCCCGCCCCGACCAGACACTGTCTGCCGATGACGGCGCCGTTCATCACGATCGCCTGAATACCGATGAGCGACCCGGCGCCGATCGTGCATCCATGCAGCATCGCCTGGTGTCCGATGCTGACATGCGCGCCGATTTCGAGCGGATAACCCGGATCGGTATGCAGCACCGCGCCGTCCTGCACGTTGCTGCCTTCCCCGATCGAAATCGCGGCGTTATCCGCACGCACCACGGCGTTGAACCACACGCTCGCATGCTCGCCGATCGTCGTGCGACCGATCACCACCGCGCGCGGCGCCACCCACGCGGACGCCGCCACGCGCGGCCGCTCGCCATCCAGTTCGAACAGCCTCATGCAACCACCTTGCCCCTGAGCCGTGAAAGCACTTCCTGCGTGTGTTCGCCGATCCGCGCGAGCGCGTGGCGCACCCCGGGACGTCGGCCGCCGATTGTGATCGGCAGCAGCACCACGTCGGTCATGCTGCCGTCGTCGGCCTGCATCGGAGCGAGACCTCCGCTTGCCTTGAGGTGCGGGTCGTCGAGCAACTGTTCCGGCCGCACGATCGGCGCATACGGGATGCCGGCCGCTTCGAGCTTCGGCGCCAGCTCGCCGGCGCGATGGTCTTTCAGCACCGCGCCGAGGCAGGCGAGCAGTTCGGGCCGTACCGCGACCCGCATCGCATTGTTCGCGAAGCGCGGGTCGGCCGCGAGGTCCGGACGCTCGAGCACGTCGCACAGCGTGACGAACTGCTTGTCGCTCACGGCGCCGATGAACAGCTGCTCGCCGTCGGCCAGCGTGAACACATCGTAGACGCTCCACGCCGACACCCGTGCGGGCATCGGCGGCGGCGGCTCGCCCGTCATCGCGTATTGCTGCATGTGCTGCGCCGACAGGAAGACGCAGTTTTCGAACAGCGCGCTCTGGACTTCCTGGCCGCGCCCGGTAAATTCGCGCTCGCGCAGGGCCGCGAGGACACCGATCGCGCCGAACATGCCGCCCATGATGTCGTTGACGGACGTTCCCGCACGCAATGGCCGCCCCACCGGGCCCGTCATGTAGGAAAGGCCGCCCATCATCTGCACGACTTCGTCGAGCGCGAGACGTTTTTCGTACGGGCCGGGCAGAAAGCCCTTGTGGGATACGCTGATCAGACGCGGATAGCGTTCCGACAACGTCTCATGGTCCAGCCCGAGAGACTTCATCAGGCCGGGCCGGAAATTCTCCACCATCACGTCGCACGTGCCGATCAGCTCGGCCGCGGTTTCACGGCCTTGCGACGTGGTGATGTCGATGACGACGCTTTTCTTGTTGCGGTTGAACGACCGGAAAAAACCGACGCCGAGGCCCGGCAGCGTACGCGTCTTGTCGCCGCCGGGCGGCTCGACCTTGATCACTTCGGCACCGAGGTCGGCGAGGATCATCCCGCACGTGGGCCCCATGATCATGTGCGTGAATTCGACCACGCGCACGCCATCGAGCGGAAGCCTTGCATTGACTGACATGATGCGAAACCTCAGATGGAAAGCGCGACGCCGTTGGCGTCGCGTGAATAGGTGTTCGGCAGGCCGGCACGCCAGAGCGCACCGTGCAGGGTTTCGCCGTCGAGCCAGTCCGCGACCTTCGCGCGCAGCGCGAGCAGCGCGGGCAGGTCGATGCCTGTCGCGATTCCCATGTCGGCGAGCATGAATGCCAGATCCTCGGTCGCGGCATTGCCGCTCGCGCCCGGGGCGTGCGGGCAGCCGCCGATCCCGGCAAGCGACGTGTCGAAGCGGGCAACGCCTGTCTCGAGCGCCGCGTACACGTTGGCGAGCGCGAGGCCGCGCGTATCGTGGAAATGGCCGCACCACAGGCGCTCGCCCACCCGATGGCGCGCGTTACCGAACAGGTCGGCCACCGCGTGCGGGCCGGCATAGCCCACGGTGTCGGCAATGCTGACGTAATCGGCACCGGCGTCCAGCAGCGCCTGCATGTAGCGCAGGACGTCGTCGGGCGCCACGCGACCTTGCATCGTGCAGCCGAATGCGGTGCCGATACCGCCTTCGATCAGCGTCTTCGCGCCCGACGCGTCACGCTCGGCGCGAATCCGCGCGACTTCCGAGACGACTTCATCCGGTGTCTTGCGTAGGTTCGCGACGCTGTGCGCGTGGCTCGCGGACAGCGGCACGAGCAGCAGATCGGCGCCGGCGTCCAGCGCGGCCTGCGCGCCTCTCAGGTTCGGCACGAGCACCGATACGGACAGGTCCGGCAACGTCTTCGCGAACGCCACGAGTTCGGCCGTGTCCGCGAGTTGCGGCAGCAATCGGGCCGGCACGAACGAACCGACTTCGATTTCGCGTTGGCCGGCCGCGTACGCGTCGCGGATCCATTCGATCTTGTCGTGCGTCGGCACGATGCGCTGAATGCTCTGCAGACCGTCGCGCAGCCCGACTTCCCGGATGACGACGTCCGGCGGGAACAATGGCATGGGTGTCTCCGTGTTTTCGCCGGTCATGGAAACGCCGACGCTGTGATAACTTTAGACCTGCCAATATCTCAGTAAAGAGACGATTCGGAACCTTCGTCGTTCCGAACCGGAATGTCACCGGAGACCCTTCGTGCGGGACATCGATCTGAAGACGTTGCGGCTGTTCGTTTCGGTATGCGATCACCGCAACATTGCCCGCGCGGCAGAAGAGGCCCATATCGAGCCATCCGCCATCAGCAAGCGCATCGCGCAGCTGGAGGCGGATCTCGGTGCGCCCCTGCTGGCGCGTTCGCGACGCGGGGTCGCGCCGACGAGTGCCGGCATGGCGCTGCTCGAACACGCGCGCACCGTGTTGTTCACACTCGAACGAATCGGCAGCGACATCGCCGCATTCGGCGGCGGACTCCAGGGGCGCGTGAGCATTTGCGCGTCGGCCTCGGCGATCGCGGAAGCCCTGCTCGACGATATCGCGGCGTTCATGAGCGAAGCGGCGAACGCCAATATCCGCGTCGACGTGGAAGAGCGCCTGTCGAACGAGCTCGTGCGTCAATTGCGCGAAGGGGCGGCGAGCGTGGGAGTGTGCTGGGACAACGTCGATCTGCAGGGGCTGCAGTACCGGCCCTATCGACGCGACCGGCTCGCGCTGGCCGTCCCCCCCGACCATCCGCTGGCGCGGCACGCACAATTGAATTTCGATCAGACGCTCGCATACGAGCACGTGGGGCTGCCGCCGTCCACGGCCGTGCACACGATGTTACGGCGCGCGGCCGCCCGCGCGGGAAAGGGGCTGTCTTATCGCGTCATCGTGTCGAATTTCGACGCGGCGTTCCGGGTCGTCGCGGCGGGTCTCGGTATCAGCGTCGTACCGGTCGAAGTGGCCACGACCTATCAGGCGGTGTTTGGCGTCAAGACGATTCCGCTCGTCGATCCGTGGGCGGAGCGGCAGTTCATCGTCTGCTTCAAGCATTTCGAATTCCTGCCGCCTGCCGCGCAACGCATGGTCGATCACCTGGTATCCCGGGCGGCACCCTTGATGCGTGCGCCGATGTGATCAGCCGGCTTATTTTTCCGTGTGTAGAGAGAAGGCGGGCAACTTCGCCCCTAGATATCTAGCGGCCCAGAGTCCATGTGCCGCGAGCCCCATCGTCCGAGCGCGACGTCGACTTCCCAGCTTCGCCCGCGACATCCGACGAGTCCTGGTAACTACCTTGACCATTTCCCAGCGCCCCTAATTCCCCTCCGCTGGAAAAATCAGAGTACGAGCTTCAACCGCGGACCGACCTCCACGAACCCGTTCAATTTGTAGAAAGCCACGGTTCGATACCAGTTTGGTTGGTGCGGGGCGCCAACATCGATTCGACACCAGCCTCTCGCTCTGCCCAGCCCCGTCACCTCGCGAAGCAGTTCGGCAGCCACCCCGGCCGATCGATGAACAGGCGTGACGTAGAGCTCAGTGATTTGACCGAATGCACCGCCGGCAAACATCGCTATACCCTCGTTCACCAGAATCACACCAACGACGTCTTCTTGGAGGCACGCCAGAAAGCAGAAAACACTGTCTGTAATGGATAGAACGCTTCCCGCGAGCAGCGCCCTATCGCTCGAACTTACCTTCCCTTCGCCTAGCTCTACAAAAAGATCGTCCACAAGATTTCCAACCACCTTTGCATCGTCAGTCGTTGCGCGTCGTATCTGAATCATTGTAGGCTCCTGCGCTTGCATCACGAATAGTGTGGCGGTGCCTCGCCGTGGCTATCTATAATGGACCCTTGCCGGCATCTTTCTCGAACACCCAGATAGGGCTCCCAGGTTCAATGGTCAATTCTCAATTCAATGACGCTGAAGATAGCGACAGTAGCCCGCCCGAGAAGCAGCGAGAGCCGGCTGTTGAAAAAGTTTCCCGAGCCTTGGCGGCGCAAATTCATACCTTTCGAACAGCCGAAGGTCTGACATCTGGCGCGCTCGCAAAGATGGCTGGGATTTCACACTCGATGCTCTCACGTATCGAAAAAGGCACCGCAACTCCATCGATTGAGACGTTGACCCGAATCGCAATGGCGTTGGGCAAGCCAGTATCGCGTTTTTTTGTCGACCAGAGCGAGCGCCACGATTGCTCATTTGTGCCAGCTGGCGAAGGTGTAACCGTTGACCGCGAAGGCTCATCGTACGGTCATATCTATCGATTGATTGGCCACGTCCTATCAGGCAATCTGTCCGTCGAGCCGTACGTCGTTACGCTAGACGAAAAATCCCAACCTTGGTCAACTCACCAGACAACGGGCATCCAGTTCCTCCACATCCTCGAGGGCAAAATGAAATATCGGTACGCGAATCGCCTCTACGAGGTTAAGCCCGGCGATAGCTTGCTATTTGACCCAAACGCAGCACACGGTCCTGAAGAAATTCTCTCTACACCGGTCAAGTTCCTGGCTGTCTTCTTCAACATTCGCGAATTCAGCTAGCCGTCGCGCACGCATGTACTGCGTGCGCTCTTTCCTTTCGCTAAACTCAACGACGCAGCATCTTGGCGAATTGCATCGACACCGGACTCTTTCGGTCTGCAACAATCTGGTCGCCGACGACCCTCTGTCGCCCGTAGACGACCCATGCGTCGTCGGGCGAGCCGATTGTCGCATCGACTCGCAGCGCTTCCGGGTTCGCCTCATAGTAATAGAGGTAGACCAACGCCGAGTCGCACTCTCCCTTCATCAGCCGTTCAAAAGCGAACGGGATCGAGACTGCAGGAATGAGCTTCGAGTACGAACTCAGATCGGCATAGTCATCCGTCGCCGGGGAGACTAGCGAAATGGTCTGGGGTTTAACGACCTCCTTACGCGTCAAAACTGCTAACGTTTGACTCGGCGAGATGAATGTGTCCACAACAAAACGCGAGTGGAAGTTGCTGCCCATGACGCGTGGCGTATCGGGGTGTACCGCGCATTGAATCAGAAAATCGATTTCTTGAGAGTCAAATGCGGCCATCGCATCATCGAAGTTATTGAACAACCTGACTTCACCATCAATTTCGTGGAAATCGATGTAACGGTGTGTGACGTATTCGTGGTTCGTGCCCGATGGGCCGAGCGTGCCGAATATGATTCTGGACATCCTCTACTCCTTTAGTATCTGACTTCCATGCCTCATCAGTTGCCATCAGGGCACAGCGCTTTGCTCGAATTCTGATACGACCGACAACGTTCATACACGGCCCCCACAAGCTTGGGGAACGACTCCAGGACTGGGCCACCTGAAGAATATCTCCGACACGCCGATTCATCTGGTCGTGTTCGTGTAGCGCCTTTATGACTTTCTGATATGCGTGAGGCAGCGAAGTAACCCCAGCGCCCCCGGTAAGATCAACATTACGACGGTCTTCCATGCCCCCGAGGTGTACCCTTCCGCCCCGCGCCGGTATGAGTTGAGGGGTGAATCGGGTGGCGTGATGCGTTTGTCAAAAGCCCTCGCTCTACGACTTTCTACAATCTTCTCCCCAACGGGGTCGGTTTGGAGACGATCCCTGGCTTCATTTGTCAATCATCTGGCTAAGAAACTTCCGCGCTCTTTCCGTTTTAGGCTGCACGAAGAACTCCTTAGGCCTGTTGTCCTCGACAACTTCGCCTTGGTCAAGGAACAGAATGCGGTCAGCTACTGCCCTCGCGAAACTCATCTCGTGCGTCACACAGAGCATCGTCATGCCATCCTGCGCGAGCAGCATAAGCGTCTCGAGCACCTCCCTCACCATCTCGGGGTCAAGCGCTGAAGTCGGTTCATCAAGCAGCATGATTGTCGGCGACATGCACAGCGCGCGAGCAATCGCTACACGCTGCTGCTGACCTCCGGACAGTTGCGACGGATACTTCCTCGCGTGCGCGGCAACTCGGACGCGTTCGAGCATTTCGAATGCACGTGCTTCGGCTTCCTTGCGCTTCAGAGCGCGCACGCGCATTGGCGCCAACGTGCAGTTCTCAAGGACGGTCATGTGGGGAAACAGGTTGAAATGCTGAAATACCATGCCCACATCGGCCCGAACCATCCGTACGTGTTTCGCATCGTCGGTCAGCTCGATTCCATCAACTCGGATATCACCCGAGTCATGCCTTTCGAGACGGTTTACACATCGAATAAGCGTCGATTTCCCCGAGCCCGACGGACCACACAGGACAATCTTCTCGCCGCGTCGTACATTGAGAGAAATCGACTTGAGCACGTTGACATCTCCGTAGCTCTTCGTGAGCCCCGTGATGGATATAGCCATTTCGTTGGTCGGCAGAGTGTTCATAGAAGTAATCCTCAGTAAATCGCCTGGTTCAACCGCCGAGCGATGCGGGCAGTCGAGCATGAAACGCGCGTCCGGCAGGACCTTCCGTCCATGCGATGAGCTCGCTCTTCGACAGCCGCTCACGGCCATAGACAATCCACGCATCGTCGACAGTGCCGATACGCTCGTCGATTCTGAATCGGGTGGGGTTATCCGTCGCGAGCGAGGAGTACGTCAACCCACTTTCATATCTGCCGGACAAAAGTCCTTCCGCCACCGAGCCAGTAGATGTCTCGGGAATAAGCGTTAGCCCGTCGGTGTTCACGTAGTCTCGTGTCGCCGGTTGGAGGGCGAGCGTCCGAGGAGCTTCGACATCCACGCGCGTGACGACCGACATGTCCTTACTCGGAGACACGAACGCGTCGATGATGTACAACTGCTTGCGGTACTTCGCCACGATTTCAACGGTGGAGAGGTGAACTGCAACTTGCACGATGTGGTCGGCGCGGCCGTCGATGACCGCTTGGGCCGCATCTTCAAAATTTAGCACCAACTCCAACGATGAATGCCCTTCAAGCCCATGATGTCGGATGTATCGTGCAGTAACAAATTCGTGATTGCTACCGCTCGGGCCAAGCGTAATAAATCGAAGCAATTTCCGTATCTCCATAAAACGTGTTGATGCGGTCAACCCATATCTGGTCACGCCTGCAAGCACTCAGCCGTAATTAGGCGGCATGAGCTCCACCGGAGCGCCGCGAACGCACCGCTGCTTTCCGCCTTGGACTTCGGGGCCCCACCGTGCTTCGCTCATTGCCGGTATGTCGCGCCACAAACAGCTCAAGAAGTCGAAATGCTTGGGACACGATGAACGTCATCGCGAGGTAGACGAGCCCGGCTGCCACGAAGATTTCATACGGCGCGTAGGTCTCACTGACCAGCAACTTCGAAGTGCCCGTGAGTTCCATGATGGTTACGGTCGACGCGAGCGACGTAGCCTTGAGGTTGAGGATGGTCTCGTTCGCATAGGCAGGAAGCGCAATTCGAATCGCAATCGGTGCCTTGATGCGGGTCAGGATCGTTGCGCGGCTCAAACCCAGCGCTTCGGCCGCCTCCGTGATTCCCTTGGGTACTGCTGACAATGCACCTATGAGAATGCGGGCTGTATAGGCGCCAGAGTTCAGCCCCAGCGCAATCACTGCACATGCAAATGGGTCGCGCAGCAAAGGCCACACTACGGAATGTCGGATGAATGCAAACTGCCCGAAGCCGTAATACAGAAAGAACAACTGAACGAGAGCGGGTGTGCCGCGAAACGCACCAATATAGAAGTTGACACCGCCACGGAGCGTCTTCGACGAGCTCATCCCGATGAGCGCCGTCGGAATGCCCACTGCAATCCCGACAACCACAATTGCAGCAAAGAGTTCGAGTGTGATGGGAATCGCGGTGAACAGCCTAGGCAGGCTCGATATGAACAGAGAAAAATCGAACATGCGTCACCTCTCCAATGCGGCTGACGTGTGGCGTCGCACACTGGCGAACGCATTTGTCATGGCATAGCTCAGGACGAAATAGAGCACACCAGCGACAAGGTAAAAGAAGAATGGGCGATTGGTCGCCTCGACCGCGAAGCCGGTTCGTCGCATCAAGTCTTCAAGCCCCACAAGCGACACCAGCGCCGTTTCCTTGAGGAGTACGGTGAGTTGGTTTCCGAAGGCAGGTACTGCGAGTCGCCAAGCTTGCGGCGCAATCACGTGGACGAAACTGGCTATCCCTGGCAACCCTAACGCCGCAGCAGCTTCCACTTGACCACGCGGCACCTCGAGAATTGCCCCCCGGAAAATCTCCGTGGCGTATGCGCCGAAAACGAGGCCGAGCGATATCGCACCGGCACCAAATGCATTGATTTCTACGGGCCCGCCCATTAGGTGCGAAAGCGTCGAACTACCGCCGTAATAGACCAAGAAGATGACCAGCAGGTCCGGAACGCCCCGTATCGTGGTCGTGTACGCGCCAGCAATCTGTCGAAGAATTCTCGATGGCGACAGCTTCGCTGCCGCCATGAGGATTCCGATGACCGTCCCGAACGCTGCTGCCGCGAGTGCGACGAGCAGGGTCGTGACGGCACCGAGCAGAATGAGAACGCCATACCCATTCAGCGTGAAACTTGACATGGCATCACCCGGTTACATCAGTGGGAACGGGAAGTACTTCTTCCTGATTTGGTCGTAAGTACCATTCGCGATGATTGAGGCCAATGCTGCATTCAAGCGATTGCACAGCTCCGCGTCGTTGAGCCGCACGGCAATGGCATTGCCCTCACCGAGGATGCCTCCTTTGAACTCAGGTCCAACGAACGCGAAGTCTTTCGAATCGGGTCGTTTGAAGAAGTCGGCAAAGAACGTCGCCTTGTTTCCGATGATGAGGTCAACGCGGCCCGAAATCAGGTCGAGTTCCGGTTGGCGCGTATCGTCGTACAGCACAAGTGTCGCGGTTTTGTCGTACCCGTTTGCGACCAACCATTGATGTTGTGACGAGCCGCGTTGCACGCCGATACGTTTCCCCTTCAGGCCCGTGGGAGAAACGTCTTTCAAGCCGCTGTCCTTTGCCGCAATGAAGCTCGATGTCGTGTCCTTGTACTTGTTCGTGAACAGGACCTGTTTGCGCCGCTCTGGCGTCGTCGACATCGAGGCAACGATTGCGTCGTACCGATTCGCCTGGAGGCCAGGAATGATGCCGTCCCACGCCTGCGCGACGATTTGGCATTTCATCTTCATTTGGGCGCAAAGGGCGTTTGCGATGTCGACGTCGAAGCCTTGCAACTGCCCGGTCGCGTCTTTGAAACTCCACGGCGGATACGTGCCTTCGGTGGCGACTCGAAGCGTGTCGCCCGCGGAATACGCGGGAAGCGACAGTACGAGCGCCGTTGCTGCGAAAGCGCAGGAAATCAAACCTCGAAGCCGTTGAATCAGGGTGTGTGACATGGCGTGTCTCTCATCGCGAGTGCTGCGCCCGGACATCCGTCGCATTAGCTACAAGGTAGTTCGACTTTAATTTGCCGTCAATTTTTTAATTTTATGCAAATCCCTAATCGGGTAAACGCTAGATCGGCCACCGTCCTAATCGTGGGAGGCACACCGGCGGTACGTCGCCATGCGATTGTTTTCGCAATTCGAAATAATCACATCCTCGCTCGGTCCTGCGCCCGACGAGGACCGCTACGCCTTGAAGCACTCGCGCAACCTGCATCAAACGGATAGGACGCTTGTGCTCAATGGCGGCGTGTCGGTCGTTTTTGGCCGGAGGGTCGCACTCCCGGCAGTTCACCACACGGTCGTTGCCTGGAACTCGATCCGCCCCATCCGGGTAGTCCCACAACTCGTCCCTGCGGTCGAACAAATTCCCGCTCCCCTAGGCGCGTCCTTCAGCAAATACATCACCCAGTCAGGCGATACCGTCACTTTCCGCAGCCCACACTACATCAGCGCCAAGTCCCGACTCTCGTCAGCCCGTAGCAGTCGACGGGCGTTGACGTCGGTTCTCAGCAGCTTCGAGAAATGCGCGATGTGGACGGCCATGCAGGAAGCTCAGAAGCATTAGCGTCGGATGCGCTCGCTCCTCGCGGCCCTTGGTAACGTCCTATTTGTATGCGAATCGCTCCCGGCCGCCGGGTCGATTACACCTCGATCACGCGCCCCGTTTTCCACGACGTCATTGCGGCTTCGGCCAGCTCGAGCGCGGCGAGCCCGTCGTCGATCGTCGTCCGGACCGGCGTGCCGTCGCGCAGCGCGTCGACGAAGTGCGCGATCTCGGCCGCGTACGCGTGCCGGTACCGTTCGAGGAAGAACGGCTCCGGCACGTCTGTCGCGATGCCGCCCGCGAGCCAGGCGCTCACCTCGGTCGGCCGCACGTTGCCGGCCTGCAGCATCCCGTGGCTACCGAGCAGCTCGAAGCGCTGGTCGTAACCGTAGGCCGCGCGCCGCGACGTGTTGATCTGGCACAGCAACCCGCGCCGCGTGCGGATCGTCACGGCGGTCGAATCGATGTCGCCCGCGTCGTGCACGGCCGGATCGGTCAGGCAACTGCCCGTCGCGTGCAGCGTCTGCGCTTCGTCGCCGAGGATCCAGCGGAACACGTCGAAGTCGTGGATCAGCATGTCCTTGAAAATGCCGCCCGAGCTGCGAATGTAGTCGGCGGGAGGCGCGCCCGGATCGCGGCTCGTGACGACCAGCATTTCCGGCGCGCCGATCTCGCCGCGCTCGACGCGCGCCTTCAGCGCCGCGAAGGTCGGGTCGAAGCGGCGCTGAAAGCCGATCATGCAGGTCACGCCGGCGCGCCGCACGACGTCCGCGCATGCACGCGAGCGTTCGACGGTGAGGTCGACCGGTTTCTCGCAGAACACCGCCTTGCCCGCGTTCGCGGCGGCGACGATGAGATCCGCGTGCGTGTCGGTGCTCGACGCGATCACGACAGCCTGCACCGACGCGTCGCCGAGCGCGCGCTCGACGTCGGCGACCTGCGCGCCGTGCGTGCGGGCGAGCGCTTCCGCCGACGGCGCGTGCCGGTCGATCACGTATGTCAGTTTCGCGCCCGGCTGGCGCGCGAGATTCGCCGCGTGGATCTTGCCGATGCGGCCCGCGCCGAACAAAGCGAATTCGATCATTCCGTTCTCCTGTGGATTGCGTTGTCTTGCCGATGCGCTCAGTGATCCGCCAGTTCGCCGCGCACGTAATCGATGCTCGCCCGCAGCCGGTCTTCGATGTCGTCGGCTTCGGCGATCTCGCTCGCGAACGGCTCGAACGACATCGCGCCGCGGTAGCCGCGCGCGAGGAGTTCGCGCAGTTGCCGGATGTTGCCGAGCCGGTCGGCGCCGCCGACCAGCACGCGGTGGCCGTCGCGCATCCGCTCGATCGGCAGGTCGGCTTCCTCGACGCCCGAGATGTGCACGAGGCCCGTCAGGTTCGGGAAGAAGATGTCCTCGCCGGCGAGATGATGGTGGAACGTGTCGTGCACGAGCCGGAACACCGGCTCGCCCGCCGCCGCGTAGATGCCCTTTACCGCGTCCGACTTGCGGCGCAGCGCGCATTCCTCGAAACCGAGCGGCTCGATGAAGCCGAGCAGGCCGCGGGCCGCGAGGATCGGCTTCAGCGCCTGCAGCGCCGTCACGAGATCCGCGTGGCGGGCGTCTGCGCTGCGCGTGTCGGCGCGGCTGTTGGTCGGGCACAGTACCAGCGCACGCGCGCCGCATTGCGCCGCGTAGTCGGCCAGCGCGGTCGCCTCGTCCGCGCGCTCGGCGTTCCACTGCTCGAAGCGCTGCAGCGCGTTGATCGTCAGGATCGTGACGCCGCCGGCGTCGGCCGTCGCGCGCACGGCGGCGGCCGGCGTGCCGTCGGCGAGCTCGACGCCATCGAGATCGTTGCGGATTTCGATCGTGTCGACACCGAGGCGCCTGCACAGCGCGACGTAGCGGTCGAGCTGCAAGCGCGGCGCGCTCATCCGGTTCAGCGAAAAGTGGCAGGCTTGCGTCATCGTTCTGTCCTTGGAGCTTGAGTGAGGCGTGGGGGGCGAATCAGGTGCCGGCATGCGCGGCGAATGCTTGCCACGTGTCGCGCAGCCATTGCGCGCACGCGACGTTGTTGTCGAAGATCGAATAGCGTGCGCCGCCGCCGTAGTCGGGAAACGGGATGAACTCGCAGCTGATCTGCTCGAGTCGTGCCGGCTGCGCGGGAGCGGGAGCGTGAACCTCGGCCTGCGCCTTCGCTTGCGCGTGCAGCAACTGGCGCAGCGCGGCTTTCCACGGATCGAGCGACGCCGCACGCCATTCGCCGTGATAGGCGCCCGGCGCGGGTTCGACGAACGGGTACTGGATGCCGCGGCCGGGCCTGCCGTCCGCGCGGCGCATCCAGGGGTTGGCGGGATTGTTCGGCGTCACGCTGCGCGCATGCGCATGCCGGACCCAGCCGCGCGCGATCCAGTCGGTGTAGATCGCGGCGGGCGACGCGGGGTCGAGCATCGCGTAGCCGCCGTCGGCCGATTCGCGCAGCCCCAACGCGTCGAGCTCGGCGCGGTTGCCGATCTTGAACAGCAGATGCGAATGATCGAGCGTGATCCGGAACGGCGCGCCGGCCTGTTCGACCAGCCGCGCGACGCGCGCCACGCGGGCGACATCCTCGCTCCACATGTCGACGTGCACTTCGAGGCTCGGCAGGCAGCCGACCGGCTCGCCCAATGCGTAGGCGCGCAGGTAGAAATCGGCGACTTCGCGGTCCGATAGCGGATGGCCGTCCGCGTGATGCGCGAACAGCTGGCAGTTGAGCACCGTGCTGCCGAAGCGCGCGCCCGCCGCGACGATCTCGGCGACATGCGCTTCGTCGCGGCCGGCGCACCAGATGCCGCCGATCACGCGAATCGGCAGCGCGTGGCGGTCGACCAGCGCGAAATACGGCGACAGGTCCTCGCCGCGTACCGGGTTCTTTTCGATGTAATCGAACACGCCGGCGCCGGCGATCATCCGAAAGCGTTCGGCGGGCGTTGGCGCCGGCAGCCCGTCGTGTTCGAGCACGCCGTCGAGGTTCACGCCGATGAGGATCGGTTCAGCCATCGTCTCCTGTCCGTTGTCGGTTATCGATGGCTGACCAATGTACGGAGGCGCGGCGCGACCCGCATGACAAACGTTGGCGAAAAATCGCCAACGCGACGGTCGATTTTTTCGCCGCGAGCACGCGGCCCGCCGCGCGGCGCGATTCACGGCTGCAGGTACGCGCTCGTCCTCACGTTCGCCGGACAGAACACGCGGAATTCGACCGGATCGTCCGGCGGCGGTTGTTCGACGATGCCGCATGCATGCAGCACGTGCTGCAGCGCGGAAATCGCCTGTCCGTCCGGATCCTGGTCGATCGCGAGATCCATCGCGCCGGCTTCGATGAAGGCGCGATGCTGGTCGATCATCTCGTGGCCGATCCACACGACGCGCCCGATCGCGCCGGCCTTGCGCAGCGCCGCTTCGATGCCGGCCGAACCCGCGCCGCTGTTGTAGATCGCGACCACGTCGTCGTGCGCCTGCAGCGCCTTCGACACCGCGCGGTAGCAGCGGTCGTCCTGGTCGAGCGTCTCGACCGGCGCGTCGTCGCAGCGCACGGCGGCGAACGCGTCGGCGAGCTGGTCGCGGCAGCCGGCCATCCGGTCGACGTGCGCGCGGTAGCCCATGCGCCCGCCGAGCAGCAGCACGCGGCCGGGGCGCGCCGCGAGGCGGCCGATGTAGTAGCCGGCCGTGCGCCCGGCGCGATAGTTGTCGATGCCGGCGAAGTGCGTGCGGTCGATGCCGCCGATGTCGGTGACCATCGTGACGACGGTCTCGCCCCGCGCGATCGCGCCGGCCAGCGCGTCGCGCACGCGGGCCGTGTCGTGCGCGGTGACGATCAGCGCCGCGCGCCGGTACGCGGGCCGTTCGATCAGCGTCGCGGCGCGCACGTCGTCCGCGGCGGGCAGGATCGTCCGGTGCACGACCACGCGCCGGTCGAGCATCTGCAGCGAGCGCTGCAGCGCCTGCTGCAAGCGTCGGAAGAATGGCGCGTCGGTGTCCGGCAGCAGCACGTCGACGTGGATCAGCCCGTGCCGCGTGTCGGGCAGCTGCCGCGGCACGCCGAGCTGCCGCGCGGCCGCCACCACGCGTTCGCGCGCCTGCGCGGAGACGCTGCCGCGCTCGTTCAGCACGCGGTCGACGGTGGTCGTGCTCACGCCGGCGAGCGCCGCGATCTCATCAAAGCGCGCGGTGCGCTTGCGCCAGCGGGGACCGGTGGGGTCTGCCATGCTTGTCTCCATGTCATCGTCGCCATCGGTGCGTGGCGCTGTGCGCAACGCTACGGTGATGGCGAAATTTCGTCAACGTTTCGATTGAGCGGAGGCGGCCGGACGCCTAATTTTGATCCATGGCAGCGCGCGTTGCGCTTTCATCGCACAAGAACCGCAGGAGACAGACGTGACCCCTACCGACGACCCGGCACGCGAGCGCAATACGGCGCGCCGCCAGGAATACCGAATGATCGGCGGCGCCGGCGAGCGCGCACACGCGGCCGGGCTCGTCAACGCCGCGTGGTACCGGTGCGCGGTGCCGCGGCCGCTGATGAAGCAGCTGATGCAGCGCGGCGATGCGCGGGCGATTCGCGACACGCTGATCTGGTATGCGGCGATCGCGATCAGCGGCGCGCTCGCGTGGCTGGCTTGGCGCGCGCATTCGGCGTGGGCGATTCCTGCGTTCTTCGTGTACGGCACGCTGTACTGCAGCCCGGCCGATTCGCGCTGGCACGAATGCGGGCACGGCACCGCGTTCCGCACGCGCTGGATGAACGACGCGCTGTACCAGGTCGCGTCGTTCCAGGTGTTCCGCCGCGCGACCGCCTGGCGCTGGAGCCATGCGCGCCATCACACCGATACGCTGGTCGTCGGGCGCGATCCGGAAATCGCCGCGCCGAAGCCGACCGACTGGCTCGCGCTCGCGCTGAACCTCGTCGCGCTGAAACACGTGGCCGGTGAGCTGCGCAAGATGGTCGCAGTGTCATTCACCGGCCGGCTCGACGACGAGGAGCGCACCTACGTGCCCGAATCGGAATGGCCGAAGGTCGTGCGCGAGTCGCGCATCCATCTCGCGATCTACGCGCTCGTGACGGGCGCGGCGGTGTACTGGCACACGCTCCTGCCGCTGCTCTACATCGGGCTGCCGAGCCTCTACGGTGCATGGCTGTACCTGTACTTCGGCCTCACGCAGCACGCGGGCATGCCGGAGAACGTGCTCGATCACCGGCGCAACTGCCGGACCGTGATGATGAATCCGGTGTTCCGCTTCCTGTACTGGAACATGAACTACCACGTCGAGCACCACATGTTCCCGATGGTGCCGTTCCATGCGCTGCCGAAGCTGCACGAAGCCGTGAAGGCCGACATGCCGCCGCCGTACCGCAGCACGCTGGCGGCCTATGCGGAGATCGTGCCGGCGCTGGTCCGGCAGACGCGCGACCCGTCCGATTACGTCGTGCGGCCGGTGCCGGATGCCGCGCGTGCCTGACCACTATCGAACCTCACAACGAAGGAGACACGCACCATGACACAATGGATCGACACCGGCGCGCTCGACGACATCGACGACGAAGACGTCGCGCGCTTCGATCACGCCGGCCGCACGTATGCGATCTACCGGATCGACGGCGAGGTGTACGCGAGCGACGGCCTGTGCACGCACGAGCAGGTGCATCTCGCGGACGGGCTCGTGATGGATCACGTGATCGAGTGCCCGAAGCACAACGGCCGCTTCGACGTGCGCGACGGCCGGCCGCTGTCGGCGCCCGCGTGCGAGAAGCTGCGCACGTACCGCGCGAAGATCGAGGACGGTCGCATCCTGATCGAGGTATGACGCGATGACCAGCGACCGGGTGATGGCGATCGTCGGCGCGGGCCATGCCGGCGGCCGCGCGGCGCAGGTGCTGCGCGCGTCCGGCTGGCGCGGGCGCATCGTGCTGATCGGCGCGGAGCCGCATCCGCCGTACGAGCGGCCGCCGTTGTCCAAGGGCGTGCTGACAGGCGAGCGCAGCGCGGTGCAATGCCGGTTGCGCGACGCCGACGCATGGACGGTCGACCGCATCGAGCGGATCGTCGCGACCGTCGAGCGTATCGATCCGCACGCACGCGAAGTGCGCATGTCCGGCGGACACGTGTTCGGCTACGACGCGCTGCTGCTGGCCACCGGCGGCCGTGCGCGCCGTCTGGCCATTCCGGGCGCGGCGCTCGACGGCGTAGTCGCGTTGCGCACGCTCGACGATGCGGCGGTACTCGGCGCGCGGCTCGTGCCCGACGCGCGGATCGTGCTGATCGGCGGCGGCTTCATCGGCCTCGAAGTCGCGGCGTCGGCGCGTCGGCGCGGCTGCCGCGTGACCGTGCTCGACGCGGCGCCGCGACTGCTGGGCCGCGCTGTGCCGGAAGCCATCGCGACGCGCGTGCATGCGCTGCACGATGCGCAGGGCGTGGCGATTCGCCTGAACCGAAAGCCGGTTGCGATCGAGCGGACGTCGGGCGGTGCGCTGGCCGTCGTGCTCGACGACGGCGACACGCTGCTCGCCGACACGGTCGTGGCCGGCATCGGCATCGAACCGGTCGATGAACTGGCGCGCGATGCGGGCCTCGCGGTCGAGCGCGGCATCGTCGTGAATGCGCAGCTCGAGACGTCGGCGCGCGGCATCTACGCGGCCGGCGACGTCGCCGTGTTTCCGAGTGCGTTATCGGGCCAGCTGGTTCGACAGGAGACCTGGCACGGCGCCGAGACGCAAGCGCACGTCGCGGCCCGCAACATGCTCGGTGCGGGCGAAGCGTATCGCGACGCGCCGTGGTTCTGGTCCGATCAATACGATGCGCAGTTGCAGGTGGCCGGGGAACCGGCGCTCGGCACGCAGTCGGTCGCGCGCGTGCTCGGCGACGATGCGGAAATCCATTTCCATTTCGACGCGCGCGCGCGACTCGTCGCGGCGAGCGGCTTCGGCCGAGCAGCGGGATTCGTGAAGGAAATGCGCGTGGCGAGGATGCTGGTCGAGCGCGGGATCGACGTGACGCCGGCGGCGGTTGCGGACGTCGACGTGAAGCTGAAATCGCTGGTGGCGACCGCAGGTGATCGATAGCGGCCCCCCCAGGAGAAGATGGGCCGATTGCGCGCGGCGACCGCTGCCGCGGGTGAAAGCCATCGTGTGCGGGTGCGGTACCGCCTAGCATCGCGCCGATCAACGGCACCTCTGCGTAGCACCAATCGCTGTCGCGCCTGCCCGGGATCGGCAGCACCACATTCATCAGGCGCGGCGACAAGTCGTACGCGGGTCACCGCACAGCCGAGCGCACGCAGGTCGACGGGTAGCGCGGCGAGTGTACCGAAACCGAGAGGCATGACTGTCAATGTCGTCGCGCCCGGCACAACCGACACGCCGTTTCAACGTAATCCGGCGCACGCGGCAATGCCTCCCCCGCCTGCCGCCGATCGGACGCATCCTTACATCTGACGAAATCGCCGCCCATGACGATCTGTTGCTCCTTGCGCAGGCGCAATCACGGGCAAACTGATCGTCATGGGCGGCGATGCATGGCTTTAACATAGCGCGGCGCCGCCGCAAACCCGCGCAACACCGCTGGCGGCGCGAAATCTAGGCCGTCGATGTCCGGTCCCATTCGCTCACCCAAGCGAACCGCTGACTCGCTCGCAAGCATTCGGCCGGATCAGGAAAGCAGCCAAAATGACGTCGCCGCGCGAAATACCGGTCTCCCGGCATACCAGCGATTCCGAACCGTCACCCGAGCCACGACCGGATATTCGCGCACATCGCGCTAGCCGAGATCCCGTACCGCTCGTGCAGCGTCGGCAGCGCGCCCGCGGCGAGGTACGCATCCGGCAGCGCGATCTGACGGAACGGCACCGCGACGCCGGCGCCGAGCAACGCGGTCGCGACCGCTTCGCCGAGCCCGCCGATCGTCGTATGATTCTCCGCGACGACGACCATGCGCCCTTTTCGGGCGGCCTCGCGGACGATGGTCGCCGTGTCCAGCGGCTTGATCGTCGGCACGTGCAGCACGGCGACATCGACGCGATCGGCTTCGAGCGCCTTCGCCACCTCGAGCGCACGCATTGTCATGATGCCGGACGAGATCAGCAGCACGTCGTTGCCATCGCGCAGCAGCTTGGCCATGCCGAGCTCGAAGCGGTAATCGTATTCGTCGAGCACGGCCGGCACGTTGCCGCGCAGCAGACGCGCATACACCGGCCCCTTGTGCGCGGCGATGGCCGGCACCATCTGTTCGATGTCGAGCGCGTCGCACGGGTCGATCACCGTCATGTTCGGCATCGCACGCATCAGCGCGAGATCCTCGGCCGCCTGGTGGCTCGGCCCGTAGCCGGTCGTGAGCCCCGGCAACGCGCAGATCAGCTTCACGTCGAGATTGTCCTCGGCGATCGCCTGATGAATGAAGTCGTACGCGCGGCGCGTCGCAAACACCGCATAGGTCGTGACGAACGGCTGCGCGCCTTCGTGCGCGAAGCCGGCGGCGGCCCCCATCAGCAGTTGCTCGGCCATGCCCATCTGGTAGTACCGCTCGGGGAATGCCTTCGCGAAGATGTGCAGGTCGGTGTACTTGCCGAGATCGGCCGTCATGCCGATCACGTTGGCGTTGGTGCGGGCGAGTTCGGTCAGCGCATGGCCGAACGGCGCGGAGCGGGTCGCCTGCCCTTCCGCGGCGATGGAGGCGATCATCGCCGACGTCTTCAGGCGCGGCTTGTTGTCGGCGGTGCTCATGCGTGTCTCCCTGCTTCGAGTGCGTCGAGCGCGAGTTGCCACTCGTGCGCATCGACGCGAATGAAATGGCTCTTCTCGCGTGCTTCGAGGAACGGCACGCCGCACCCCATCTTCGTGTCGCAGACGATGATGCGCGGCTGCGGCGCGTCGTGCCGGCGCGCATCGTCGAACGCACGTTTCACCGCGTCGATGTCGTTGCCGTCCACCCGTTGCACGTACCAGCCGAACGCCTCGAGCTTGTTGACCAGCGGCTCGAACGCCATGACCTGCGTCGACGGGCCGTCGGCCTGCTGGTTGTTCACGTCGACGATCGCGATCAGGTTGTCGAGCTTCCAGTGCGCGGCCGACATCAGACCTTCCCAGATCGCGCCTTCGTCGAGTTCGCCGTCCGAGAACAGCGTATAGACGAACGCATCGGAGCCCTTGCGCTTCAGGCCGAGACACCGGCCGACCGCGATCGTCAGCCCCTGCCCGAGCGAGCCGCCGGACATTTCCATGCCGGGCGTGTAGCTCGCCATGCCGGACATCGGCAAGCGGCTGTCGTCGCTGCCATAGGTTTCGAGTTCCGCGGCCGGCAGGATGCCGGCTTCGAACAGCGCCGCGTACAGCGCGATCGCATAGTGCCCGTTCGACAGCAGGAAGCGGTCGCGCCCTTCCCAGTCGGGATCGTCGGCGCGATAGCGCATCGCGCCGAAATAGGCGACGGCCAGCACGTCGGCGATGTCGAGCGCCTGGCCGACATAGCCCTGCCCCTGCACTTCGCCCATCAGCACGGCGTTTCTTCGGATGCGGTACGCGCGCTCGGCGAGCGTGACCGCTTCATGGATGGTTTCGGTTTCCATCGATCACTCCAGTATCGGGTCGGAAGGAATGCAAATTAATCAGCGGTGATCAGCGGTTCACGGATCGGGGCACGAGGAACACCAGCAGCGCGCCGGCCGTGATCGCGACGGAGATGAACACGAGCCCCGCGGTGGACTTGCCGGTCAGGTCGTTCAGCCAGCCGACGATCGCCGGCGAGAAGAAGCCCGCCAGGTTCGCGAAGCAGTTGACCGCGGCGATGCCCGCCGCCGCCGACATCCCGCCCAGCAACGCGGTCGGCAGCGACCAGAACTGCGACGACGACGCGAGGATGCCGGCGGACGCGATGCTCAGGCACACGATCGACGCGCCGACGCTGCCGAGCATCGGCAACGTGGCGAAGCCCGCCGCCGCGACCAGCATCGGCACCGCGAGATGGAAGCGTCGCTCGCGGCGACGATCCGCGCTGATGCCGATCAGCGGCAGCGCGACGATCGCGCACGCATACGGAATCGCGGTGAACAGGCCGACCCACAGCGGATCGGCCACGCCCGCCTTGCGAATGATCGTCGGCAGCCAGAACGTAAGGCCGTACTGCCCGAGCACCACGCAGAAGTAGATCGCGGCCATCAGCCACAGCCGGCGGTCCGCGACGAAGGTCCGAATCGACAGGTGGGCGGTGGTGTGCGCGGCGTCGGCCGACACGTTGCGCGCGAGCAAGGCTTTTTCGGCGTCGGTCAGCCATTTCGCGCCGGCGATGCCGTCGTCGAGATACAGCAGGATCGCGAAACCCAGCACGAACGACGGCAGCGCCTCGAGCAGGAACAGCCACTTCCAGCCGGCCATCGACATCGCGCCGTGCAGCGAATGCATGATCGCGCCCGACAGCGGCCCGCCGATGATCCCGGCGAGCGGAATCGCCATGAAGAACAGCGACAGCGCCTTCGCGCGCCGCGCCGACGGGAACCAGTACGTGAGATACAGGATCACGCCCGGCGCGAAGCCGGCTTCGGCGACGCCGAGCGCAAACCGCAGTACGTAGAACGCGGTAGGCGACTTGACGAACACGAAGCTCGCCGAGATCACCGCCCAGGTCAGCATGATGCGCGCGAGCCAGCGGCGCGCGCCGACGCGATGCAGGATCAGGTTGCTCGGCACCTCAAACAGGAAATAGCCGAGGAAGAAGATGCCTGCGCCCATCCCGTAGACCGTCTCGCTGAAGCGCAGGTCGTTGAGCATCTGCAGTTTCGCGAAGCCGACGTTGACGCGGTCGAGATACGCGCCGAGGTAGCACAACATCAGGAACGGGATCAGCCGTCGCGCGACCTTCGCGTAGGTGGCCGCTTCGAACGTCCGCGCGTCGTCGCGTTGCAGCATCTCGCCCTCGACGGGCGGTGCGGGGTACTTTGCTCTCATCCTTGTCTCCTGCCATGGCCCCGGGTTGTCCCGGGTGCATGATGGTCGGCGCCGCGCATCGGGCGGCGCCGTTCTCAGTGAATCAGCATCCCGCCGTTGACGTCGAGCGTGATGCCCGTCAGGTAGCTCGACAGGTCGCTCAGCAGGAACAGGCACGCATGCGCGACGTCGGCGGCCTCGCCGAGCCGGCCGAGCGGAATGCCCTTGATGATGTCCTCGCGCATGTCGGGCGTCAGCTTGTCGCCGGTGATGTCGGTCTGGATCAGGCCCGGCGTGATCGAATTGACGCGGACCCGGTCGGCGCCGAATTCGCGCGCCATCGCCTTCGCGAGGCCGAGCACGCCGGCCTTGGCGGCGCTGTAGTGCGGGCCGCCGAAAATGCCGCCGCCGCGTTGCGCGGAGACCGACGACATGCAGACGATGCTGCCGCCGCGTTGCTCTTTCATCGCGGGTAGCACCGCTTGCGACATGTACAGCGTGCCGCGCAGGTTCACGTCGACGATCGCATCGAAGTCGCGCGCCGAGATCTCCAGCGTGCGCACCGGCTGCGTGATGCCGGCGTTGTTCACGAGGCCGTCGATGCGGCCGAAGTGCTCCAGCGTCGCGCGGGCGGCCGCCGCGCACGCGTCGCGGTCGGTCACGTCGCAGGCGAGGCCGAGATGGCCGGCGCCGAGTTCGGCGGCGGCCGCTTCCGCGTCTTCGCGGCGCAGGTCGAGGATCGCCACGCGTGCGCCGTGCGCGGCCAGCGCGCGGGCCGTGGCCTTGCCGATCCCGCGCGGCGACGCGGCGCCGGTCACGATGATGGTCCGGTTGTCGAGCAACATCGCTTGTCTCCTTGTTGATGTGTTGTCCGGAGTGTCGGCTCACCGGGCACCCGCATCAACGCGGAAACGCTCAGCCATAGTTGAGAAAATTTCAGATGACGGCGAATAGCCGGTGCTGCAGCGCAATATCGCGGGGCGTGCCGCCGGATGGCGCGGTCAACCCGCTTGCCGATGAGCGGCGACTTCCCGCTCGATCCACGCCAGGAAGCGCTTCACGCGCGGCAATTCCGCGTTCTGCCGCGGGTAAACGAGATGATGAGCACCGACTTCGACCGCATGGCGCTCGCCGAACACCGGCACCAGCAGCCCTTGACGGATCTTCACCGACGCGAGCATCAGGCTTTCGAGCGCGATGCCGAGGCCGAGCGCGGCGGTTTCGAGCGACATGTACGAGCGGTCGAACGAGAAGTCGAAGGTTTTCTGCGCCGCCAGCGGCACGCCGGTGCGGCCGAACCACTGCTTCCACTGGACCAGCGGCGTTTCGGAATAGATCAGACGATGGGCGAGCAGGTCGTCCGGCGCGTGCACCGGATGTTGCTCGAGGTACAGCGGCGACGCGAGCGGCGCGATGAACTCGCCGCGCACCGTCTTCACCTCGAGGTTGTCCCAGTTGCCGTAGCCGTGCCGGACGTCGATATCGTAGAAGCCGTTCGAGAACGACACGTTTTCGTACGAGCACGCGAGGTTCAGCTGGATATCGCCGTTCGCCTCCTGAAACGACGACAGCCGCGGCAGCAGCCACATCAGCCCGAAGCTCGGGCTCGAATGCACGCGCAGGATATCGACTTCGGTGCGGCTCGAAGCGCGCTCGGTCGCGCGGCTGAGGTCGGCCAGCGAGCCGGTGACGTCGGCCAGGTAGCGTTCGCCGGTCGGCGTGAGGACGAGGCCGCGCCCCGAGCGCTGAAACAGCGGTTGACCGATCTGCGCTTCGAGGTTGCTGAGCTGGTGACTGACGGCGGACGCGGTCAGGCCGAGCTCTTCCGCCGCTCGGTTGACGCTTTTAGTCCGGGCGACGCTTTCGAACGCGATGATGGCCTTGAGCGGCGGGATACGCATGTTGAAGTCTTGGAGAATTTGTCGAACGCCAGCAAAGCGATATCGTGCTCGGGTGATCGCCCAAGCAAAGCCAGTCCAATATATTACGCGTCAATTCTGGGCCGCCGGAGCACGTCCAGTCACCGCATTGTCACCGAGCCCAGAGTCGCGAGGAGCGGTGTCAACTTCCCGGGAAGCTGGAATCAGCAACCACGCGGTATGCGGAACCTGAGTTTGAACCGACCATCGCGCCATGGTGATAAGGTTCCCTATGCTAACTGCCCTCAACCGAGCGCTTGGTGACCCTGAGAAACGAACGCGAGCACCGATGCTGGATCATTGAGTTTGAGTGGTACTCGGGACGGAAGGCGTCGTGGCGACGACAGTCGCGATCCCCACTTCCTTGAACCCCTTGGCCAGCAGCATTGGCCTAAGTTCCTTCATAGCACTGTCCGGTACAGCCACCCACAGCAGATCTCGGGCCCGGGTTGCCGCGACGTAGCCAATGCGCCCGACCTCCGTGCTGACACCATCCAGCAGTGCCTGCGCATGCTCTTTGAGGGTGATATACAGCACGGCGTCCAGACTTTCTCCCTTAGCCTTGTGAACGGTATCGACTCGCAACGTTGCGACATCGCTGGAGGCCAGGTCCTCGGCGTTTGCGAGCGGCGCGCTTGGCAGGGACTTCTTGGACAGCTTGCGTCCGATGTTGTCGGTCGACTTAAGGCCGAACTTCGACTCCAGGCCGGCTAGCAAAACCTTGATGCGGGCCAGCAACAAGGGGTGCCATTGGGTGTCTGCAACCAGCGACGCGGAAGGTAGGCCGGCGGCTGCATTGCGCGTAAATGCCCAGATTGCTTTGCGGATTTCCAGGGACGCCACATCACCAGAGGGTTGTGTGATTTGACTCACCATCCCATGGGGCACGTTTTCGAGCAGTGCGACGACAGCGACGACTACGCGCTGAAACGCCCTAAGGAAGTCCTTTCGCCGGTCGCGCAACACCGCTGCAGCCGCGAATGCTTTGACTAGGCCTTGGCCGGCCGGCGCTTCGTCTCCACGCAGCGTGTCGGCGAGACCCTTTCCCCTGCAGAGAACGGCTGAGCGCGTGACGTCGGCTCCAACGGCGGACATCGCGCCCTGAAACGCGGTGATGAGTTGTGAGTGCTGTGTCCGCTTGTAGCCGGTGAAAAAGGCGCCATGCGGCGTGCTGGGTGCGGCTCGCTCGGCAACATCGCTACGGCCGCACAGACCGTTGGCAAGATCCACTATGCTCGGGGCAGACCGGAAGTTCCGTTGAAGTGAGTACTGCTTGATACTTTCGCGGTGGTGGTAGTCGGTCAGGAACTTACCGTTGGCGCCTGCGAACTCGTAGATGCCCTGGTTTGGATCACCTATAAGTGTCACGCAAGACCCGGCACCGATGAGCAACTCCACAATAGCTTGGTGCGCCGACCCAATGTCCTGCGCCTCGTCGATCAGGATGTGGGGGTAGCGGCGAGCCAGAGCGGCGAGGAGCTCTGGGCGCTCCTTCAGCGCCCGGTACGCCCAATACCGTCCCAAGTCGTGCGTGTAGGCGCCAGTACGGCCAAGCTTTGCAATCAGGTTGCGTGCTGCAGACGCGTCCACGACCTCGATCTGATCGTTGTAGACGTGGAAGAATACCTCTTCACCGTTCACGAATGCCATGTGCAGCGCCGTGATTGGCTGAGGAAAGGACGATGTCGAGAACTTGAATCCCTCCAGGTGTAGTGGTCTAATGAATCCGGACACTGATTTAGGCGAGAATGGTCGCCATGAAGAGGTGTCTGATGAGCAAGCAAC
>NZ_QTPV01000054.1:0-49884 GCF_003857985.1 Burkholderia sp. Bp9090 | reverse complement strand
CAGTTCAATGACGGACTGGCGCCGGCGGTTGCGGAAGAAAAACTTAACGCAGTGTCCGGGATCAGTTGACCACTACATTCCCACGCAATACAAGTCGTTTGCGACAAGAACAGAAGGTCAGGCTTGGGCTCGCTCTGTCGAAACGGCATTGGATGATGGAACGTGGGTTGATCCAGCCGGCACGAGCGAGATTACGTTCGGCACGCTGCTAGAGCGTTACAAAGCGTCCGTCACGCAGACAAAACGCAGTCGACGCAGTGAGGAATACCGTATCGGCAAGATGATGCGGCACAAGATCGCCGAGTACAGCATGCGCAACCTCACGACCAGCGTGCTCGCCGATTACCGCGATCAACGTCTCAATGACGCGTCTAACGCATGCGTCTGTCGCGAGCTTGCGACGATCAGCGCCGTTATCACGCATGCGCAGCGCGAATGGGGACTCGGCATCAACAATCCCGCAAAGCTCGTTAAGAAACCCCGATTGCCGCCGGGCCGAAACCGCATGCTGAAACCAGCAGAGCTTGAGCGGCTATTGCTTGAGCTAAATGCCGAGCGTCACGAGTTGCGGAGCAAGTGGCTTGTGCCGCTGGTGAAGCTTGCACTGGAGACAGCAATGCGGCAGGGTGAACTGCTCTCTTTGCAATGGAAGTGCGTGGATTTCGAGGAGCGTACGGCCTATCTGCCCATGACGAAAAACGGCAAGGACCGTTATGTTCCATTGAGTAGCGCGGCGCTCGCGATTCTGGAAAGTCTGGAACGAGTTGACGAGCGTGTCATTCCGATCAGCCAGAACGTCGTTTTGTGCGCGTGGCCGCGAGCATGCAAGCGAGCTGGAATCGAGGATTTTCACTTTCACGATCTACGGCACATGGCGACAACCAGTCTTGCGAAGAGGTTGCCGAACGTGATCGAACTCGCGTCGGTAACAGGACATAGCAACGTTCAGATGCTGAAGCGTTACTATCACACGTCGGCCAGTGAACTGGCGAAGAAGCTGGGTTGATCCCAGATCACTTGTGTATTCCGTACACAAGGAAAATCATGAAAAACGGGCTTCTTTGAACGATGACCCCGTTCGCACGCAATCGAACCGGGGCCAGGACTGGTAACGTCGGTTGGACCGACGTTTCAGCTGGAGATGTGGATCAGATCGGCTTCGCATTGAGGTCAGATAGCTGCTTTTGCAACTTCTGCATCTTATGCTGGATGTCGGCGCGCTTGGCGGCGACTGTCTGGCGCTTGGCCGCCTGTTTTTGTGCGTCAATGCGTTGCTTCTCAAGGTCAGCGACTTCATGCAGATCGGAGCGGGGCAGCATTTCGTGGTATCTCATGGGTAGTGTCTCCATTGTTGTGTGCAGGTATTTATGTCAATGGGTGACGGGAAACGCAATGTCGTTGCGGCGGATCGCGTCGGATAAACTTAACCCTATTTAAAAAAATGACGTGACGGACCGAGAATGGCCGAACAGTTTGCCGACGATGCGCGCGGCATCCCTGCTAATGGTGAAAACGGCGCTCTGCCTGCAGACGCGGACCGAGAAGCCAAACGTGCTGCCGCTCTGCTGAAAGCAAAAGAAAGCCTGATTACGTCCTTGGCGGGCGGCGACTTCTCGAACCAGCAGACTCGCGTTGCTCACATCCTGAACCTGCATCCTGCGGCCAGGAACAGCGATGTAGCGCTCGCCCTGAAATACTGGGAAACCTTTCAACCCGAAATATATAACCCGGAGGGCATCAAGCCGGCTGATTTCTTCAAGCTCGACCGAGTGCCGTTCCTCGTGCGTGCGCGCGCGAAAATCCAAAACGAGTACGAGTTGTTTCAAGCAGAGGAAAAGGTTCGGCGGCGGCGCAAGGGGCGCGAAGACGAAATGCGTGAGGCCGTGCTGAACGACGAAGCGCCAAGGCAAACGCTTCAAGTGTTCTCGGACGAGACGGGGAAGGGCGAGGATCATGTCATTATCGGGTCGGTCTGGGTGTTGAACGGACGAGCGGTTTACGACGTGACCAAGGCTATCAAGGAGTGGCAGGGGGGCTCGAAGTTCTCCAAAAGGGAAATCCACTTTTCAGCATTTGGCAAGGGTGATCTGGATGCTGTAGCCGACTACCTGAATCTTGTTGCGGCGAATCGAGAGTTTCTGAGCTTCAAGTTGATCGCGATGAACAAGCGCAACTCGCGACGCCCGATTGAGGAAGTCGTGCAGCGGTTGCACGAGTTCATGCTTGTGCGCGGACTACGTCACGAAATTGAAAGTGGCCGTGTGGGTGTGCCGCGCCATGTTGCGGTAACGATGGACGAGGAGCAGTCCATCGACCGGATTGCCCTGACTGAAATTCGCAATCGCGTTACGGAAGGCATCGAACGCGCACATCTCGAAGGCGTGACATTCGACGAGCGATTCAACGCTGTGTCGTCCAAAGACAGCGCGTTGGTGCAACTGGCCGACGTGATCGCCGGAGCTGCGAATCGGCGGCTTAACTTCAAGGGCGACCGCAACTACAAGGATGAAATTGCCGACCGTGTTATGGACGTCTTGGAACTGAAATTAGACGAGGAGGTCGCTCCCGGAGAGGATGCAGCGGTGCTCTTCCGGATTTAGACTCCGCATTGGAGTATGGTTGTTCGAGGTTAAACCTATCGTTATGGCATAAGCCCGTTTGGATAGCCTCACCAAGAACTACCACTCCGACTGATGAGCCTACAACTATACATTTCAAAGCTGCCGATTTATGACACAGAAAGAATCCGAAGCGAATTCTCCAGATATTGCCTCCCCTATAAAGCCGCCTCCTCGCGGGCCTCGGGCTCAACGTTACGTGGATTTTCACGCCTTCCTAGACTCCGCATTTGCACGCTTTACGGACATGTGCAATGGTAACGAAGACGCTCGCCGTTTTGGCGAAATCTACGGTTTTTGTGTGACGCCGGGAGGTCGCAACGGTGGTCTCGACAAGCGTAGTCTCGAGATTTTCTTCGGCCAAAGACCGTATGATGTTCAAGAGCGGTACGACTCAAAAATGGCGCGGGGGTTGCGAGTGCTCGCCGAGCGCGGCGCCACTCTCGAATACGTGCAGGACGATCTAGGTAGAGTTCATTGCTTTCTTCATCCTGCAGCCAGTGAAGGAATGAAGCCGCTTGAAGATTTTATTCAACTTGCCACGATTCCAGATCCTCGCGTCCTCAATACTGGTGAGCGTCGCATGCAGAGGCATTTTCAGTATTTGATAGCCTATATGCAGTGCACCTCTCTTGATGGCGAACCCACGTTGTTCGACAAGCTTATGGTTGGATGGCTGCGATTCGTGCGCCCTTGCGGCATAAATGAACGGATGCAGATACCTAAGATCAAGTCCGTATCTTTGGGGATCTTGAAGTTTGGCTTGAGCGTCGGTTTCAGCGGATTTTTACTTTCCCTGGTGGTTTGGGTGTTTTCACGCGGCGAACCACAAGATGTGTTTATCAAGGGAGAGTCGCCTGATGTCGTCCATGAGCAAGGCTTGATTGTTCGCGAGCTCTCGAAACAAAGCCGACTTCTTGAGACGATGCAGAGCAATTTGATGGAGATCAAGGACCGACTCAGCAAACCAACCGTAAGCGCGTCTCCGCAAAAGGTTAAAATAGACCGCACTAATTAATCTGGACGATTTCTCTCCAAGGGATTTGCGGTTTGATCAGCCTGCGATGAACGGCCCGTTGGCAGGCTACTAGGCTGGATGAGCAACTAGCGTCAGCTTCCGACGATGCATGATGGCTTGCCATCCTAGATGGCAAGTTCATTCATTGTTTACCAATAAAACCCGAACGCATCTGGCCGCTGACGGCTTCGATTTGCGCATCGAGTTCGCCGACGGCAACTGCTGCCTTGAGCATGTCGAGCGTCGGGATCAGGTCGGCGAGCGTGCCGACTTCGATAGCCGTCTTGCCTTTCGCCAGCTCCAGCGTTTTCGTGCCGTAGCGGACGGACATGCAGACCTTGCCGTTTTCGGCAGTCCACCACCACGCACGAACGCGCTTCGTCACTTCCACGTTACGGCGTTCGCCGGTTTCTGTGTCCTTCACCGAACGGAACTTCGTCGGCGCGAACGTCGTTCCCGCCTGCTGTGCTTTCGCGAGTTCCGTTTGCTCCCAAATTTTCGCGATCAGGCGGTTACGTCGCTGCACGATTTGGGGCAGCGAACCGGGACGCTTCGTTGCGGTCAGCTTGAGAGTGTTCAGCGTATTCATGTTGGACTCCTGAGGTATTTGACGTAGTCCAGGATGTAGCCGTCCGTCATTGAAATCAACAGGATCTTGACGCTAAACGTCGAGTTGCTTCGCGGCCAGATAAATACGTCTGTGAAAGAAACAGATATCAAGACCGCAACACTCGACTGGATGCTTGGCCATCGGTCGTGTCTGACGCATGCCGTAACCCTTACGATGAAGCAGTACCGGACCATCGACACTGAACGAGGCCAGACTTTTCAGAAGCTAACCGTAGAGGATGCGAGAGCGAACTTCCGACACTTCATGAACCGCCTGAATCGCAGCATGTACGGGAACGGACCAAAGCGCCTGTACGTGATTCCTGTGCTCGAGGGCATTGAAACTGGGAAACACCTCCACTACCACTGTGCTTTCGGAAATTTTCGTGAAGAAAAGAGCCATGACGAGATAGTCGAAGCGATCCGTGACGCATGGCAGAAGACAAGCTTCGGCAATGAGCAAATCGACGTGCAAATGATGTACGGCGATGACTGGCTCACATACATCACGAAGGAAGTCGGCATGGGTAACGCCGACAACGTGGACTACGGGAACGCACATGTTCCCGACGTTCGACAAAAATAAGTAATACCCAGCAAAATGGTCCGTGCTGCGTTGCTGACGTAATCGTCCTCGCAGCTTTCATTGCGAAGAGCATAGTTCGATGCTCTTTAATGAATTATTACGGCTATAGATTCCATGAAGAAGTCCATCGAAGGAGCTACGGAATATGTCTGACGAGGAACTCACTACGGATGAGAAGTAAGACACGGGGCAAACTACGCACTTGGATAGGGCTGGAAGGTAGTCCGTAGGCGGACTCACCTTGGTAGTTTCAATTACATACATCACCAGCACGGCATCGTCGATGCGTCACATGTCGGTTTAACCGACACATCAATTTTGAAGTGGAGCGAAACCAAAGAAAATAGTGAAAAGCTTTTGTTTTCGCACAAGCTCTTGTTTCTACTGACTTCTCGCTTTTCATTGTTTGCTGTTGATCCACGTAACCAAAGAATGCATCCTCCGGCTAAAGAAATTCATTTGTTTCGGGAGATCGACGCATGGCGCAGGCAAAAACGCTGACCGACAAGGAACTGAAACAGGTGCTCACCTACGTCTCGTTGCACCGGCACGCAGCACGCAACAGGACCATGCTGCTACTGACGCACTGGGCCGGTATGCGTGTAGGCGAGGTTGCGGCCTTGCGTATCGGCGATGTAGTCAACGCCGACAACTCGATTAAATCCGAGATCCGTTTGCTCGCCCAGCAGACCAAGGGGCGGCACGCGCGAACGGTCTTTGTCGGGCAACGGCTTCGCAAGGAACTGGCGTCGTATGTGGCGACGCTCAAATGTCGGTCAACCGACAAACCGCTGTTCGCTACGCAGAAACGGGCTGGGTTTTCGGCGAATACGCTGTGCCAGTACTTCCACTGGCTCTACAGGCAGGTGGGAATCGACGGTGCGAGCAGCCACTCGGGGCGGCGCTCGTTTATCACGAATCTCGCGAGCAAGGGCGTCGGCGTGCGGGTACTAATGTCACTCGCCGGGCATCGCAACATCTCGACTACTCAGGCCTACATCGATGTTAACGACGAGATGCAACGTGCGGCGGTCGATCTAGTGTGAAACCCTTGTAGGATCGTCCTTCCGTCCGATGCGGAAGCGTCGTATGCGCAACGAGTCGTCGGTCAGCCCGACAGTTTGGGCTATGGAAGTTTCACCACGAAAGTCCCTTCTCCGGCAGGTCCGATTAACGGACTTGCGCCTGCTATCATTCCCAGTCCGCAGGCGGGAGCCGCGCACAAGCCGCAACCTAAACGGGTTCGACGATACAAGACGGGGAAGCAGTTGAGATACAGAAGGATCGCCGCCGCTGCCAGTGGCGTCGCGTTCGCGATCGGTTGCCAGTACGCTTCGGCCCAAAGTTCGGTCACGCTGTACGGCATGACGGAAATCACGCTGCGCTACTTGACCAACGACAATGCTCAGAACGACGGTCGCCTATTCATGACGAATGGAGCGATCATCAACAGTCATATAGGGTTGCGTGGCGCAGAAGATTTGGGCGGGGGCCTCAAGGCTGTATTCCAGATCGAAAGCAACTTCGATCCACAGGACGGCGCGCAGAGCGACAGCGGCCGGTTCTTGGGAAGCACGGCGAATGTTGGCCTGTCGGGTGCTTACGGAACAATAACACTTGGTCGTCAGAATACGCCGTTGTTCGACAAGCTCGTTTTCACGTATGACCCGCTGACATACGCGAATTACCCAGAAAACTCGTGGTTGCCGTATGCGCTTGAGGCAGGGCTGGCTGCCGACAACTCAATCAGGTACACGGGGCAGTTCGGCAAGCTGTTTGTCGGTGCGATGTATTCGTTCGGCAGTAACTACGAGATAGGCGGCGCCGATGGATTCTCGGGTCAGGTGCCCGGCCACTTCACGGCGGGGAGCCTTGTGAGCTTTCTCGCGTCGTATTCCGATGGTCCGCTTAACGTTGCGACTGGCGTCCAGCAGGTACGCGACAACTCGAATAACAGACAAACGGTCTTCAACGTCGATTTCATGTACGAGCTGCGGCGTGTAAAGCTTTACGCTGGTTGGCTGCATTCGCAAGACAATACGGGCCTTGTTGATACCCTGCTTGCCGAACGGCCGATTCCAGACATCAGCCGGTTGAAGAACACAAACCGGATCGATGAGGGGCCGTTCGCGGGATTTGCGTGGCGGGTCGCTGCTCCGGTGCTGCTGTCCACGGCGTTCTATTACGATCACATGCGTCACGCTGCGACGGATAGCGGTACGTTGGGAAGCGGCAGTCGATATACCCTGGTCGAACTGGCTGAGTACGAGCTTTCGAAGCGCACCGAGATTTATTGCACGGTGGATTACAACAGGGTGACAGGTGCGGCAAGTGTGGAATTGCCGGGGCGTGGGAATCAAACGGGCGTCGCGATAGGAATGCGGAGTTTTTTCTGACCGGAAGCGTGAATTGTCGGTTAAACCAACGATTGGGGAGAAGTCAGACGCCCCTTGCTGCTCTGGCGAAAGCTTCGGCAAGCTTGTCGAAATGCTTGAGCGCGGCAGGTGTGAGGTCGATCTGTTTGCGGCGTGCGTCTTCGGTGTCGCTCAGTGTGAGCCAGCCTTTTTCTCGCATCGACGTGATGCGGGCGTGAAGAGTCGCGGGCGAGCCAAGCTCGCTGTGGGCCATCATGTCCCGGACCGAAAGTCGATCGCTTTTTTGCGTCGTGCGCGCAACGAATTCGAGGATCCTTTCTTCGAGCGGATCGAGCGCAGGCAGCGTGGGCAAGCCACGCAGTGCTTCGGTCAGTTGCAGGAATCGAAGATAGATGTCAGCAGGACGTTTCATGGGTTGCGCACCGTTCAAGGTGTGGGGCGCTCTTCGACGCTCCGGCGAGCTATGATGCGGCCAATCAAAACGGATAGGCGGATTATACAGCTATGGGTAGCTTACGTTTACATTTCTGGTCGATAACAGGCACGGTGGTCGCGTTCGTGTTGTCGCTGTGGATCAATCAAATGGTTTTTGCGGATACGTCGTTTGTCCGAGGCATCAACTGGATCTATCTTCCGTCAGGTGTCCGGCTTCTGAGCACGTTGCTGGTTGGGTTTGATGGGTTCGTTGGCCTGCTGGTTGGCGGTCTGCTGATGGACTTCTTCTATTGGTTTCCGCACGACCCGGTTCGTGCAATCGCGGGTGCTATTCTGGGTTCCCTGGCGCCTTATATCGTCTACCGGTTTGCACTGGAGTACTATGATTTGCGTGCAACGCTAACCAATCTTACGCCGAAGCGGCTGCTTGTTCTGGCTGTCGCCTATTCGATTGCGAATCCGCTGTTGCATCACCTCTGGTTTGCTTTGCGAGGGGACACGCACAACATTGGCGAAAGTTTCGTGACGATGTTCGCGGGTGATTTGGCGGGTGCACTGATTATGCTGTATACCATCAAGGGCATTCTGGCCTTGTTGCCGAAACAACCAAGCCGTTCGAACCTTACGAACGGAATGTTCAGTATCCGGTTGGCACTAAGCAGCGCCTATGACAATCAGTTAAATTGACCGGGCACTTTGCCGTTGGGTTGCTATGAATTTGTCGAGCGGTCGCTTGCTATGTTTGTGGGCGATTTTTCTGGCGCGCTGATCATGCTGTATGCGATGAAGGGCATTCTTGATGTGTCGCCGACGAAACGAGCGGCGGGCGCATAAAACTCGCACGAGAGAGAACGGCACGCGGCACCGCGAGCGGAATCGGGGAGCCAGTGATTTGTCAACGCAATGAGGAAGCGCAATTCAAAACACCGATGCGTTCTGCACACGGTATTGCGTGGGTGTGACCGAAAAGTGCCTGCGGAAATGCTTTGATAATGGTCCGCCACTGCCGAATCCACTCCGGCGAGCAATCTTGTCGATCGGTAGATCCGTGCCGATAAGAAGGCGGCGGCACATTTCAAGTCGCACATACAGCAAATATTCGGACGGCGTCACACCAAGTTCCATCTTGAAGCGCCGGAGGAGATTGCGCTGGCTCATGGCGGCCGTCTGTGCGGCATCGTCCATAGATATCGGATGATGGTAATTCGTTTCGATCCAGCGTGCCGATTTGCGAATCTTTTCGCTCACGCGGTCGGATATGCTTCTGTGAACGATCATGCCGGAACCTGTCGAAGAATTCGAAGCCATCCAACTAGTTATCTGGCGAGCCGCATCTTCGTCGCGATTTTCCGGGCCGATCGCGGGCGTGGTTCGCAGAGAGGAAAATGCACCTGCGAGATTCCTCAATGCTTGGTCCATATTGACAGGTGAACGATGATCCGGCGCGGTTGTGGCCTGTCCGAATCCGGCAGCCTTCAGCAATGTCTCACCCTCTCCAAGCGGTATCACATGTCTGCTCTTCGGATACGCAAGGCGTAGCCATGCGATCAGACGGCTGTCGCGCAACGCGTCGCTCACCCCCGGGCCCCCAACGACAAAAAGCGTGTGGATATTGTCTATGTATCGGTAAGTCTCCATTCTTTCCGTCCAGACGAACATTGAGGAGGAGCTGGAAATACGACCTCCAGCGGCAGAAAGAAGACACACGTCGTACGAGATAGAATCGTGCCGGTCGTCACGAATCGCTGCATTGGCGGCATCAAAGGCCTCCATGATGTTGGTGACCGGTCGCAGTTCAAAACCGTTGCATAGCGCGAGAGCTACGCGGTGAACTGTGTTGGCTAGGGTAAGGTCTCTTGAGGGGCGAGTTTTGGTACTTTTAGGAAGTTCAAGAGTTGTGTCCATCTAACGTTCCCCGTAACGCATGCATTTTCGCTTTTTTTCCACCCACCTTCGCGGCCGGACCACGCTAACGCGCGCGCTCGACTAAGAGTAAGAGGATTATTTTGGATTGCAAATCAGGCGACCTGCTGTTCTTCCAGTGCGGCTAACGATTCCATGAAAATCGACTGCAGCGCAGGCAGGACTCGCTCAAGGCTGTCATAGACGCCTTTCTCTTGAGCTAGTTGCTCAAGCTTTGCCCGGTACAGTCGGGCGGCTTCGCACTTCTTGTCGATGGGCACCAAGAAAAATTCATTAGATCGATTCCTGGTGGACTCGATGTCTCTGACCAGTCCCAATTCTTGGAGGTCGAGCGCGGCACCGACAGCCTGTCCTCGACTGCACCCAAGTAATAGATGTAGTTTATCGAGTGAGATTGCACCTGTTGCCAATGCAATCTCAAGCGCACCGGCCGCGAACACCGAAGTATTCAGCGCTTTGCCAAAGGCCTTTACATACCGGCCTTGGTACACTGACATGAAGTTATGGAAACGTGTGATCGCAAACATACCTGACTGTTGTTCGTCAAACGTTGGTATGGCGATGTCAGGCCGTAAAGCATCGACATCGATCTAAAATTCATAACGATCTGGTCGATCAAGCAGCGTCTGTTCACGCTGAACTTGATGTCTCAAAAGACTATTGCAAGAGCACTCGACTTTTGGCATTGTCGAGGACAGGGCGACAGATCACTACCCCTAGCATAACGGCATTGCCACATGCATGTCGTTATAAAAACTATAACAAAGTGCAATTGTACGCGCAAGCCCAGGGAAGCGTTAATTTTCCAGTCATGTGTCAAGAAGTGTTCGCTGCTATCACCTTGAGCGCTCAAACACTCGGCACTTGGGCTGGCGAGCCTAGGATATGAAATTTTGTCGGGAGCCGTCGAGCCGTGCAGATCTCTCTCTCTGACGCGGTCGCTTTGGCTACTTCCGCCTCATTGGCGCAGACTCCAACGCGGCGAGTGCTTCCAAGAAAATCGCCTGCAAGGCTGGCAGTGTACGTTCAAGAACATCGTACAGACCCATGTCGCGGCTAAGGTGCTCGAGCGTCGCGCGATACAGCCTGGCTGCTTCGCATCGTTTGTCGATGGGCACGAGGACGTATTCGCTGTTCTGATTTTTCGTGGATTCGATGTCCTTGGCCAGTCCCTGCTCCTGCAAGTCGAACGCGGCGCCCATTGCCTGACCGCGACTGCAACCGAGCAGCAAATGCAGTTTGTCGAGTGAAATTTCACCGGTGGACAACCCAATGTCGAGTGCCTTTGCTGCGAATGCGGACGTATTCAGCGTCTTTGCGAGAGCGGTTGCATACCGCCCGTGATAAAGGGACATGAAATTATGGAAACGAGTAATCGCAAACATTTTCACTATCTCAACCGTCGAGTCTATTTTTATGCGCGGATATAAATATGCTGATGCCGTGCGCATTGACATGCGGAAGATAGCTACTGGGTGACATATCATCAAGAAGAAACCTGCCGTCGAGGGTGCGCTAGTCCGCGCACCGGTGCCGACTGTTTCAGTCGGCTCGCGAGCGTATCGGCGGTGCTTGGGAATTGTCTGTTGGGCCGACAATTCCCACAGTGGGATCAAGACGTAACCGATTCGCCGGCCTCGGCCGAGGAGTTCTCGCCCGCTACATCGTCCGTGGCGACATCGCTTTCCGGCTCAACGTCTTCGATCTTGTGACGATACAGTTCGTTGTAGTTCGAGTCCTTTTGAGGTCTGTAGAAAATCACTTTCTGACCATCATACTTGATCGCGATCGGAATCCAGGTTCCAGCACTAGGAATCAAGTCGATCATGGATTCCGGCAACGCGTCTCGACTATAGCTTCCGACGTGCGTCCATGATGCTTCCTTGGCGGCATCGACGAGCGCTTTTACTTTGCCTTTGGCTGTCCGTTGAGCCTGCTTTCGCTGCTCCTTCGCTTTCTGCATATTGCATTCGTCCGTGTTGACCTCTTTGACGATGGCGCTCAGACCGCCATTTCTTTTCACCCAATCTGCGAAAGTTTCCTCGGTCTGGCCTTCATTGTGTGCGCGTTTCAAAACTTTTGTATCCGCTGACGCCTGCTTGCGATCCTTTTTCCGCAAGATCATCGAAAAGAGGTGAAATTCGTGAGTGGCCTCCGACTTCCGCTTGCGTTCGCACTGTTTATAAAGCCCATCCTTGAGCGTATCGATCGAGACGGTATCGTCTGCGATGGGATTAAAATACTTGTGACGGAGGCCGAGGATTTTAGCCAGGGCCTTGATCGCGAGCTCTTGGGTCTTGTTGTGGTATTCGGTTTTCTCCGTCTCAAGTTCCTCACCTGCTTTGCGGACTACGGCGACGTCGGTCCGGAGGAGCGGAAGGACCGTCTCCTCATCGAAAGATTCGCGTGCGCACTTGTCAGAAGCGGGGGTGGCCGCCTGAGCTGCCGTGTGAGATTGCGCCGGTTGCTGCGTCAAAGGTTCATTTTGCGGCGTTTCGGGAGCAGATGTCGCATCAACCGACAATTCTCCTTTCAGAGTGCCCGCCTGCCGAGCGGCGTCTTGGAAATTGATGATCACCGGGCCAGTCTTCGCCGCGGAAAACGAAAACTTGGGCTCGAAATCAAAGCTAAACGGATTACGTGCCGATCGGGCTTGCTTGCTGGTAGCGGAGACTTGCGATGTGTTGCTCATATTCGGATCCTTTTGAAGTTGGGTAATGTCGATCAGTGAATCGACAAAACGAACTTTAATCAGGAGCTGAAGTGCAAAATAGCCCGCGTGCTACCGAGCGTGCGATACTTGCCTGCAAGTGGTTAACCGTTTGCAGGCAAATCGCTCACTGTTCGCTACCAAACGGCATACCGTCGAGCCAGCCAGTGATAGTGCGCTCAGCTTGCATCTCAGAGAGAACGACGTTCTGCACTTTCGCTGCCGCCAGAATCTCCGGCTTGATGGACAAGGCTGCGTTGCGCTTGCTTGGGTAATATCTTCTTGCTGCGAGATCTCTCGCAAGTGCTCGAAGTGGCCCAAACTTCTCATCGCGTTTTGTCGCGCCGGACTTGCCTCGCACGGTGTTCGCATGGGCTAGCGCCGGTTCCAAAATCAAGAGGGCCTCGATACGGCCAAGGAAATACTGTGCGCTCGCGGCATGCGACCATCCAAGGTCGCGGTTGCCGTCTTCTTCGGCACGAAGGGCAAGCGCGACGTAGGAGCACGACTGCACTATGGCATCCACGTAATGCGTGACCAGCTTCAAATGTCCGTCACGCCTCGCGACTGCAATCTTGGCGGGTTCTTCAATGGTGGAGTTCGCAATCGGATTCATGACCTCGGCGACGAAATCTTTAGGCGACTTACCGGGTTGCAGCAAGCAATACAGCTTCACTAGCTCTTCCGTGATTCGCTCGCACATCGATTCAATCGACTGGCAGCCGGTAAGGGGTGTTCCGAGTTTTCTGCTATCGGGTCGGTGGGCAGTCATGTTGTCTTCGTGGAAAAGCGAGATTTCAGACGTGTAAGCGTCGCTATGTGTTTTGCTGTGAGGATGGCATTTTGGCGCATTTGCCGACTTCAGCACGCTCCGGTGCGAAGCCAAGCCGCCAGATGCTTGGCGGCTCTTCCGGTAGGCCGTAGCACAAATTGTCGGTCACACCGACAGTTGCAAGCAATCAGCGACGCGCAAGGCTTGGTCTTTCGGTACTCACGCCCTGCAGATCAGCGCCCGCTGCTAAAGATCTCCCGTCACGCTGCCCCTGCCCCCAAGTCCCATCTTGAGGAAACCTTCATACGCATGCGCGGCATGATGTTCGTTGAAGTTGCGTCTGTCGCAGGGGTGCGCAAGCGGGAGATAGGGCACGGTGCGTTGGCCACAGCATAGTTCGAGCGGACGGCCGAACCCTTCGTTCGTGCGGGCGTGAACGCAAACGCCTACAGGCTTGCGTATCTCCGCCACCTGCTTGCAGAGCAACTGCCAGACGTTAGCTCCCCAGCTGATGACCTGAACCTTGAATTCATGGCTTGCTGCCTCGACAAGCGCGTTGAAGCCCTGGGCGCAACGGTCGTACGGCTCGAAGGGGCCCTTCACAGGTTCGTTGGGCGGCCGAAAATCCGGTTTGAAGTTCAGAAACAGCAACACCTCGGACTTGTCCATGATCGCCGCCGGCACCGCACCGACGTTGATGTACTTCGTGAGGCCACGTAAGCCGGCATAGCGCGACAGAGGCACGTCGACGGGGTGCGGCCTTTTTGCCCGTCGGGGGACAATGGGATACCAGTCATGCCCAAGGATGATTGTCAATCGCTGTTGATGCCTGTTCTGCCCGTAGGTCTGGAAGAGGCCGTGATCGGTCCACGGACACACGCCAAGACTGAGCCCAACGCCAGTTTTTCTGGTGACGTCTCGCAGAGCGAGGCCTCGCTGCACTGGATCAGAAACGGTGGTCTCAATCTCGATGGCGCGTTTGCTTGCTTCATCGTATTGCTCGAACGAGGCGTTGTGGAAATCGGTCGTCAAACAACCCCACTCGCGCTTCCGGTCGAGGTCCCAATAGTCGCGCAGTTCGGCGCCGATCGGCCCGAAGATGTGCTGGTAGGCGTCGGTAATCTGCTTGACCTCATCGCGCGTGTAGAAAACTCGTTCGATGCCTTTAATCGCGAGCATATCGGCTTTGTGGTGTGTAGGGGGCGGGTCAAATAGGTTCAAGGCTGCGGTCCGGCATCCGATGACCGGCGGCATTGCAGTCGTTTCGGCGATTTGCTGCCAGGTCGAGCCCAAGAGGACAAATGCAGGCGTCGGGTCAAGCACATCGGAGACACGCATGATGGCTCTTCTGGTGAGCCGTAGTGAATTGTCGATCACATCGACAGTTGCACGTAATCAGCGATGCGCGGGCTTTGCTTTGCTGTGACTGGAGGGTCTCGACGCGAAGCCCTGGTTGTCCAATAATTTCCTGTGCGGCCATTGTGCTGGTCATGAGTATGGTGAGTGTTGGCCACGATGCGAGGCGCGCACGGCGGCCTCAGGCGACCGGCGATTCACTTAACTGGATCATATCTTCAAGGGGCTTCAACTGCTAACTCGCTACTTCCACGCTCACGGAATCATTCTCCGGCGCAAGTTCCGCTAAATTTTGGATTTGCCACCTTGCCACGACGACCGGACAGGAAAGAAGATGGAAGCAACCAACATCAAGTATGGAACTACGCAAGCCACGCAGGTCGTGCACTTTTCCGGTGGCATCCGTGGCTTCAGGGTACCGCAGGGATGGATCGTGCAACCGGTGCATCGGGACGAAAAATTTCACCAAATCGGCCCCGTTCCGGCTGATCGGATCACCCAGCTTGCGAATGATTTGAGCATTACGCTGCTTGGTATCAACGAAATAATTCGTGATGACCCTAACCTTTTATCGCAGATCTGGCATCCGATGGTAGTGCGTGGGTCGGGGGCTTTGTGGGGGGCAGATCGGTGGGGGGCGATATCGAATCAAGCACGCAACGCCAACGACGATGATTACGCCAATCTGGCACGAAACGTAGCGATCAGCCTACGCGCAGCAGATATCCGATTGCGAGATGCTTCGGATCAGTATCACCGTCAACTGGTTGCGGCTCTGGCGCGTGGCGAGGCCGTTAATCTACGCTTCAGCAATATCAGTTTGTCGGATCTGCATCTTGCGTTCCATTCGCTCCTGACTGAAATGGCTGCTGCCCGGGACTACCTATCTGCTATTGTCGCTAGGCACGTTGATGCTCCACGGAAGATTGACAGTCATGCAAGGCTTATTGATTGGGCCCATAAGCCGGTGAATGCTCATGCGCTGAGTCACCAGCTGATCACACCACTCATCGACGGCTGGCGTGAAGACACGCCGGATAGGTGGTTATTTGACTTGGGCGAGTACCGCAACTGGTTTCTTCACCGGGAGCCAATGGGTGCTGGCGGGATAGAACGGGGCGTTGCTATTTTTGTCACTGAAACCCGCTTCGGCCCAGTCCATAAGGTGCGGCTGGATATGCCGATTCGCCAAGGCTCAGATGAGAAGGTCGAAGCGCTGGACAGATTCGTCTACCTTTACGGTCGCATTCAGGCATTGTCCGAGCAGATTGCTGCTGGCGCGAAATATGCCTCGGAACCCCCCTCATTTGTTGCCGTGCCTTAGTATTGTTGATAGATGTCGCACGGACGCCATGTCTGCGTCTGTGCCCTGCGCTAGGAGTGGTTTGCGCCGGTGCACGGTACAGCAGTCGTCCGGTCGATCACGTGATTTCCGGGCCCATCGAAATCGCGCCGTTCGGGCACTCGGGCTCGCACACGTCGCAATTGTGCCCAAACGCCTTGCTGCTCATGGCACGGCATGCTATCTGGACTTTGTGCGGTGAAAAATCTGCAACACCTGTGCAACTCAGCCGCAACACGCAAGCACGAATTTCGGGGAATTCTGCACGACCGTGCGGAAGGCTGAAAAGCTATAATGTATTGTTTTTTCTAGGAAAGTTGGTGGCAGTATGTCTTTGATGATTACCGACGAGTGCATCAATTGCGACGTGTGCGAGCCCGAGTGCCCGAACGGCGCGATTTCGATGGGCCCGGATATCTACGTGATCGACCCGAACAAGTGCACCGAGTGCGTCGGCCATTTCGACGAGCCGCAGTGCCAGCAGGTGTGTCCGGTCGAATGCATTCCGCGCGATCCGCAGCACGACGAATCGCACGCGCAGTTGATGGCGAAGTATCACGCGTTGACCGCCGCGAAGGGCGACGACGTGCAGTGACGCCCTGCTGACGTCGCGCGTCTCGACGTCACGATTTCCTCGGCCGGCGCCGTTCGGCGCCGGTTCCGGTTCCGTTTCAGCTTCCGCTACCGTTTCAGCCGATCAGCTCGCGCAATGCCGCGACGAGCGCGTCGCATTCGGCGTCGGTACCGACGGTGATGCGCAAGTGCTGGTCGATGCGCGGCGCCCGGAAGTGCCGCACGAAAATTTCCCGATCCTTTAGCTGTGCCGCGATCGTGCCCGCATCGTGCGCGGGATGGCGCGCGAACACGAAGTTCGCGGCCGACGGCACGACCTCGAAACCGAGCGCCTCGAGCGCGTGCGTGAGCCGCGTGCGGCTGTCGATCACGCGCCGGCAGGTCGCGCCGAAATAGTCGGTGTCTTCGTATGCCGCCTGCGCCGCGGCCTGCGCGAGCCGGTCGAGCGGATAGGAATTGAAGCTGTCCTTCACGCGGTTCAGTGCGTCGATCAACGCGGCATCGCCGAACGCGAAGCCGACGCGCATGCCCGCGAGCGAGCGCGCCTTCGACGTCGTGTGCACGACGAGCAGGTTCGGATGGCGGTCGATCAGCGCGATCGCGGATTGCGCGCCGAAATCGACATACGCCTCGTCGATCAGCACGACCGACGACGGGTTCGCGGCCGCGATCCGCTCGATGTCCGCGAGCGGCAGCGCGCGCCCGGTCGGCGCGTTCGGGTTCGGGAACAGCACGCCGCCCGCGTCGTCGAGATAGTCTTCGACCCGGATCGAGAAGTCGTCCGCGAGCGGCACGATCGAAGTTTCTACGCCATACAGGCGCGCGTAGGTCGGGTAGAAGCTGTACGAGATGTCGGGAAAGCGCAGCGGCCGGTCATGCTTGAGCAGGGCCTGGAATGCGTGCGCGAGGACTTCGTCGGAGCCGTTGCCGACGAAGACCTGTTCGGGCTTGATGCGGTGATGGGCCGCTACCGTCTCGCGCAGTGCGCGCGCGAGCGGATCGGGGTAGCGGCGCAGCGTGTCGCCGGTATCGCCGAGTTCGCGTGCGATCGCCGCGACGACGCGCGGCGAAGGCGGATAGGGATTCTCGTTGGTGTTCAGCTTGACGGGGTGTGCGAGCGCGGGCTGTTCGCCCGGCACGTAAGGCACGAGTTGCTGAACGACGTCGCTCCAGTAACGGCTCACCGCTTGGCTCCTGACGGGCAAAAACGACCAGATTACCGCATGTGGGCGTTGCAGTGCGCAATTGCGCGGCAGGACGGGGCTGCCCGGCGCAACCGGGCGGCACATTGCACCGCGCCGGTGCAGCGCGGGTTCAGTTGCGATGCAGCTGCATCGTCGCGCGGTCGAGTTCGCCCTTGACGACCATCGGCATCACGGCGAGCGCGCGTTCGATCGATGCGTCGATCACGTCCTGCTCCTCGCGGCGCGGCGGCTTCAGCACGAAGTTCGCGACGTCGGGTTTCGCGCCGGCGCGCGAGCCTTCCGGGATCAGGTCGCGCGGATGGCCGATGCCGATGCGCAGGCGCCAGTACTGTTGCGACGACAGATGCGCGGAGATGTCCTTCAGGCCGTTGTGGCCGCCGCTGCCGCCGCCGAGCTTCAGCTTCACGGTGCCGGGCGGCAGATCGAGTTCGTCGTGGGCGACGAGGATCTGGTCGGGCAGGATCTTGAAGAAATTCGCGAGCGCGACGACCGACTGGCCGGAGCGGTTCATGTAGGTTTGCGGCTCGAGCAGGTGGACTTCCTCGCCGTGCAGGCGCGCTTTTGCGTAGAAGCCGTGAAAGCGGCGCTCGTCGCGCAGCGTCGCGCCGGCTTCGCGGGCGAGCTGGTCGATCAGCCAGAAGCCGGCGTTGTGGCGCGTCGCGGTGTATTCCGCCCCGGGATTGCCGAGGCCGACGATCAGTTTGATCATGACGTTTCGTAGGCGGCAGCGCCCGCCTGGGCGCAGAAAAAGAAAAACCCGCCGGGCAAGCCGCGGCGGGTTGCATCGACCGTTTCGTGAAACGGATCGAATGGCGCGTGGGCAGCCGCTTAGGCAGCCGGCGTTTCGCCTTCGCCTGCTGCGTCCGACACGGCACCAGCCGGGACCGTCGCCGATGCGACAACCGGGTTTTCCGCGTCGACGTGCGCGACCAGCGTCACGCCCTTCGGCAGTGCGATGTCCTTCGCGTGCAGCGACTGACCTGCTTCGATCTTCGACAGATCGACTTCGAGGAATTCCGGCAGGGCCGACGGCAGGCACTCGACTTCGATTTCCGTCGCGACGTGCGAGACGATTGCGCTCGACAGCTTCACTGCCGGGCTGACTTCAGCGTTCAGGAAGTGCAGCGGCACCTTCGTGTGCAGCTTCTTCTTCGCGTCGACGCGCTGGAAGTCCACGTGCAGCACGAGTTGCTTGAACGGGTGGTATTGCACGTCGCGCAGCAGAACCTGTTGCGACTGGCCAGCGACTTCCAGGTCGAGGATCGACGAGTGGAAGGCTTCCTTCTTCAGGGCGTGCCACAGCGCGTTGTGATCCAGTTCGATCTTTTGCGGGGCTGCTTCGCCACCGTAGACGATACCCGTGGTCTTACCGGCGTTGCGCAGGCGGCGGCTCGCACCCGTACCTTGCTGTTGGCGCTCGAAAGCGACGACTTTCATGTGATTCTCCATTTGCTGCCCGCGACCAGGCAGTAAAACGGGGCCGGCGAAATGGCGGCCCCCGATGAAACGGACGGGGTTTCGTCTATCCCGTCCGATTGTGCAAAAAGCGAAGCGTTGCCGCTTCGCTTTCTGCGCATGCTATATCGTGTCGTTCCGCGATCAGGATTCCGCGAACAGCGACATCACCGAGTCGCCGCGGCGAATCCGCGAGAACGTTTCTGCCAGCAGGCTCGCGCTCGTCAGCGAGCGGATCTTCGAGCAGGACAGCGACTCGGCCGACAGCGGGATCGTATCGGTGACGACCAGCTCGTCGAGTGCCGATGCGGCGATACGCTCGGCGGCGCCACCCGACAGAACCGGGTGCGTCGCGTACGCGAACACCTGCTTCGCACCGCGATCCTTCAGCACTTGCGCGGCCTTGCAGAGCGTGCCGGCCGTATCGACCATGTCGTCCATGATCACGCAGGTGCGGCCTTCGACTTCACCGATGATGTTCATCACTTCGGCGACGTTCGCCTTCGGGCGACGCTTGTCGATGATCGCGAGATCGCAGTTGAGTTGCTTCGCGAGTGCCCGGGCGCGGACCACGCCGCCGACGTCCGGCGACACGACGAGCAGATCCGAGTAGTTCTGCTTGCGCAGGTCACCCAGCAGGATCGGCGTTGCGTAGATGTTGTCGACCGGGATGTCGAAGAAGCCTTGAATCTGGTCGGCGTGCAGATCCATCGTGATGATCCGCTCGACGCCGGCGATTTCCAGCATGTTCGCGACGATCTTCGCCGAGATCGCGACGCGCGCCGAACGCGGGCGTCGGTCCTGGCGGGCATAGCCGAAGTAGGGGATGGCAGCGGTGATCCGGCCGGCGGATGCGCGCTTGAGCGCATCGACCATGATCATCAGTTCCATCAGGTTGTCGTTGGCCGGCGCGCACGTGGATTGCAGGACGAAGACGTCCTTGCCGCGCACGTTTTCCTGGATCTCGACCTGGATCTCACCGTCGGAGAAACGGCTGACCATTGCTTTGCCGAGGGGGATTCCAAGGATATTGACGACTTCCTGGGCGAGCGCGGGATTCGCGTTGCCAGTAAAGACCATCAAGCCATCATGGCTGTGGCTGCTCATCGTGCACCTGCTTCAGGCTTAGGCGGGAAATGCGGGAAAATTTTTGGCAGGGGAGGAAGGACTCGAACCCTCGCATGCCGGAATCAAAATCCGGTGCCTTGACCAACTTGGCGACTCCCCTACACTCAACTGATAACTTCACCGGACTTGTAGGCCATCCGGCAAAGCAAAACTTCATGACGCGAAAGCGAAGAGCGGATGCTCGTTCAGGCTCTCGGCAACTGCACCGTTCCAACCGGTGGGCAGCTTGGCTTGCGCCGCTTCTGCCTCGTGCTTGCTATGAAACGCTGCAAACACGCTTGCTCCGGAGCCGGTCATCCTCGCGGGGGTCATATTATACAACCATTTGACCACCTGCGCAACTTCCGCGTACTTACTTGTCACAACTTGCTGCATATCGTTCCGGCCGAAGCTATCTGGCCATCCCGCATCGCGGTTTTGCTGTGCAAGAAAGTCTGTAATTGTGACTCGCTTTGTATCTCTTGTCAACAACTCGTCTGAAAAAATTTCAGCGGTGGGGACATGAACTCGCGGCGTCACAACCAAAAACCAGCGAGTCGGCAATTCTACCTCAGCTAATTCTTCTCCGATACCCTCTGCGAACGCATTTTTTCCAAAAACAAAAAACGGAACGTCAGCACCGAGTTTCACTGCGAGCGACTGGAGTTCCGCGCGCGGCAGGTTCAGTCGCCACAGACGGTTCAGCGCGAGCAGCGTCGTTGCCGCGTCGGAGCTGCCGCCGCCGAGGCCCGCGCCCATCGGCAGGCGCTTGTCGATCTCGATGTCGACGCCGGCCGCGGTGCCCGTGTGCGTTTTCAGCAGGTTGGCCGCGCGCACGACGAGATCGCTTTCCTCGGGCACGCCCGGCACGTCGGTGACGCGTGCGACGCGACCGTCGTCGCGCAGCGTGAAATGCAGCGTGTCGCCCCAGTTCAGCAGCTGGAACACGCTCTGCAGATCGTGATAGCCGTTCGGGCGGCGGCCGGTGATGTGCAGGAACAGGTTGAGTTTCGCGGGCGCAAGGCAGTTGCGCAGCGAGCGGATCGAATCGGTCATGCGTATGTCGGGGCTAGGTTCAGGTGCTTACTGGTCGAGCACGAGCTTGATGTCGAGCGGCGGCGTCGCGCGCACGAGGTTGACGCGTTTGACGCCCGTGGCCGGTGCGTCCGCGTAGGCGAGATAGTCGATCGTCCAGCCGTCCTGGCGGATCTGCTTGACGTGCGTCGTGTCGGCCGGGTCGCGCACCGTCTGCGCGGGCGTCGCGGGCGCGGGCGTCGGCAGCAGCCAGTAGCGCAGGCCCGCCAGCGGCAGCGAGAAGCCGAGCGTGTTCTGCATCAGCTCGCCGACGTCCGTCGCGTATTGCGGCTGGCGGTTCGGCAGTTCGAGCGACGCGGCCTGCGGTGTCGATTTCACGACCGCGAGCGTCTGGCCGAGCGGGCTGCGCAGCTCCAGCGACACGTCGTCGCCGTACTCCTGCCAGTCGAAGTTGCCGTACACGTTCTGCGGTCGGCCGAGGCGATCGTTGTACTGCACCGCGAAACGGCCGTGGTACGCGTGCGTCGCGGCCGTCTGCAGCACCGCGCCCGCCGGCGCATTCGCCGACGGCGGCGTGCTCGCGCAGCCGGCGAGCGCAAGCGCGGCGCCGGCCGCGGCCAGCGTGCGCAGCGCGCGGGAAGACAGGGAAAGCATCGGGAACATTCGCATCAGAGGCCGTTGATCTGCAGGCGCTTGAGCGTCTGCACGAGCGTGTCGTTGTCGGGCTCGAGCTTCTGTGCGGCACGCCACGCGGTGCGCGCGTCGTCCTGCGCGCCGCTCTTCCACAGCACTTCGCCGAGGTGCGCGCCGATTTCGGCGTTCGGCTGCAGCTCGTACGCGCGCCGCAGCACCTTCGCCGCGCCGGCCGCGTCGCCCATCCGGTACTTCACCCAGCCGAGGCTGTCCATGATGTACGCGTCGTTCGGCGCGAGCGACAGTGCCTTGTCGATCAGCTTGCTGGCTTCGGGCAGGCGCTGGTTGCGATCGGCCAGCGAATAGCCGAGCGCGTTGTACGCCTGCGGGTTGTCGGGCTGCGTGCGCATCAGCTCGCGCAGCTGCTTTTCCATTGCCGCGTAGTGGCCCGTCTTCTCGGCGGCCATCGCGTAGTCGTAGCGCAGGTCGGGATCGTCCGGGAAGTCCTGGACTGCCTGCGCGAGTCGCGCCTCGGCTTCCGGATAGCGCTTCGCGGTAAACAGGATCGACGCGTCGGTGCGTGCGACCACGGCCGCATCGCGCGGATCGCTGATCGGCAGGTCGTCGAGCACCTTGCGGGCCTCGTCGGTCTTGCCCTGTTTCTGCAGGAGCTGCGCGCGCGTGATCTGCGCGGGCAGGTAGTGCTGGCTCGTCTGGTCGACCTTGTCGAGCCATTGCGACGCCTGCGCGTCATTGCCCTGTTCGATCGAGATCTGCGCGAGGTAGATGTAGCCCTGGCCGACGTCGAGGTTCGGCTGCTTGTTGCCGAGCTGCACGTACTGCTTCAGGTATGCGTTCGCGTCGTCGAGTTTCTTCTGCTGGATCTTGATCAGCGCGAGCGCCATCAGCGGCGTCGGGTCCTTCGCGTCGAGCTTGCGCATCGTCTCGAACTGCTTCTGCGCGTCGTCGAGGCGGTCGTCGGCGAGGTAGAGCTGCGACAGTGCGAGGCGCGCATCGCGCGACTTCGGATTCTGCTGAACATATTTCTCGAACGACGTGATGCCGGCTGCGCGCTCGGCAGGCCCCATCTGCGACAGCATCAGCGCCGCCGGCAGATAGTCGGGGCGGATCTGCAGCGCCTGCTTCAGCGACTGCGCGGCGCCTTCCTTGTCGTCGACCGCGAGCTGCTGCCGCGCGATCGCGAGCTGCGCCTCGGGACGGTTCATGTCGTTCTTCAGCATGTCCTTCAGCACCGCGAGGCCGCCGACGCGGTCCGCGCCGCGCACCAGCAGCGCCTGCAGCGCGAGGATCGCGGGGCCGCGCGTTTCGCCGGTCGCGCGGGCCAGTTCGCGCGCGAGCATCGGCTGCGCGTCGGCCGGCTTGCCGGCGAGCACCAGCAGCGCGGCGTCGACTTGCGATGCGCGGTTCGAATCCGGTGCGTACTGGCGCCAGAGATTGGCCGCGGACAGCGCGTCGGCCGGGCTTTGCGCGCCGAGCGCGATCTCGGTCGCACGCTGCGCCATGCGCGGATCGCGCGTGTCGCGGGCGAGCGCGAGGTAGGTCTGGTAGGCCGGCGCCGGCTGGTTGCGCTGAAGCGCGACTTCGGCGGCCAGTACCTGGTAGACGATCTGGCTCGTCAGCGGGACGCCCGGGAGATTCTTCTGCTCGTCCGGCATCACGTGCTCGAACGCGCCCTGCGGCTCCGCGTCGTCCGATGCCGGATCCTGCGCGTGAGCCGGGATGGCGGTGAGGGTCCAGGCGGCGAACAGCGCGGCGCCGAGCGCACGGCGGACCGGGAAGGCACGCACGCCGCGCTCGGCGGCGGGGCGCTTCAGAAGCAGCTTCGAGGGCAGGGTCATGGAAATCCGTTCGATGTTTCAACCGATTGTAACGCGCTCGCTACAATACACGCACGATCGTGAATCCAGTTTCAGACCCGTAGAACATGCCAGAGTTGCCAGAAGTCGAAGTCACGCGCCGGGGCATCGAGCCCTTTGTCGCGGGCCGCCGCGTCGAGCGTGTCGACGTCCGTACCGCGATGCTGCGCTGGCCCGTGCCGGCGGGGCTCGCCGAGCAGTTGCGCGCGCGCGAGGTGCTCGCCGTCGAGCGTCGCGGCAAGTATCTGCTGTTCGAGGTCGACGCAGGCTGGTTCATCGTCCATCTCGGGATGACGGGCACGCTGCGCGTGCTGCCCGCGGCCGGCGTGCCGGTGGCTGCGAAACACGACCACATCGACTGGATCTTCGACGAATTCGTGCTGCGGTTCCGCGATCCGCGCCGTTTCGGCGCCGTGCTGTGGCACCCGCGCGAAGCCGGCGACGTGCATGCGCATCCGCTGCTCGCGAGCCTCGGCGTCGAGCCGTTCTCGCCGGCGTTCACCGGCGCGCTGCTGCACGCACGCACGCGCGGCCGCACGGTGTCGGTCAAGCAGGCGCTGCTCGCGGGCGACATGGTTGTCGGCGTCGGCAACATCTATGCGTCGGAGAGCCTGTTTCGCGCGGGCATCCGGCCGACGACCGCCGCCGGCAAGGTGTCGCTGCCGCGCTATGAGCGGCTGGCCGACGCGGTGCGCGCGACGCTCGCCGACGCGATCGAGCGCGGCGGCAGCACGCTGCGCGATTTCGTCGGCAGCAATGGCGAAAGCGGCTATTTCCAGCTCGACTGCTTCGTCTACGACCGTGCGGGGCTGCCTTGCCGCGTCTGCGGCACGCCGATCCGCCAGATCGTGCAGGGTCAGCGCTCGACCTATTACTGCCCGACCTGCCAGCGTTGAGCCCCGCGTTGCAACCTTTTTCCGAAGATTCGAACACTTGAAGCCGCCCCGCATCGCCCCCGCTCCGTTCCCCGTCACGCCGCTGCATCGCACGTTCGCCACGCGACTGATCGCCTGGCAGCGCGAGCACGGCCGCCACGACCTGCCGTGGCAGAACACCCGCGATCCCTACTGGATCTGGCTGTCGGAAATCATGCTGCAGCAGACGCAGGTCTCGACCGTCGTCCCGTATTACACGCGCTTTCTCGAGCGCTTTCCCGACGTCGCTGCGCTCGCGGCCGCGCCGTCCGACGACGTGATGGCGCTGTGGGCCGGGCTCGGCTACTACTCGCGCGCGCGCAATCTGCACCGCTGCGCGCAGGTCGTCGTCGCCGAGCATGGCGGCGTATTCCCGTCGACGCCGGAAGCGCTCGCCGAACTGCCCGGCATCGGCCGTTCGACGGCCGCGGCGATCGCGTCGTTCGCATACGGTGCACGCGCGACGATCCTCGACGGCAACGTGAAGCGCGTGCTGGCGCGCGTGTTCGGCGTCGAGGGCTTTCCGGGCGAGAAGCGCGTCGAGAACGACATGTGGGCGCTGGCCGAATCGCTGCTGCCGGATGCCGCGAACGCGGCCGACGTGAGCGCCTATACGCAGGGGCTGATGGATCTCGGCGCGACGCTGTGCGTGCGCGGCAAGCCGGATTGCGCGCGCTGCCCGTTCGCGGGCGACTGCGTCGCGCAATCCACGGGCCGCCAGCGCGAACTGCCGGCCGCGCGGCCGAAGAAGGCCGTACCGACGCGCAAGACCTGGATGCTCGTGCTGCGCGACGGCGACGCCGTGCTGCTCGAACGGCGTCCGCCGGCCGGCATCTGGGGCGGCCTGTGGTGCCTGCCGCAGGCGGACGGCGATGCGGCGCTCGTGGAACTCGCGCGTGGCTTCGGCGGCGGCGGCCCGGTCCCGCTCGCGCCGTTCACGCACACGTTCACGCATTTCCGGCTCGAGATCGAGCCGCGGCTGAGCGACATGACGAACGGCGGCCTTCCGCTTGCGCATGCACGGGATGCCGAGACGGCGTGGGTGCCGCTCGCCGGGCTCGATGCGTACGGCGTACCGGCGCCCGTGCGCAAGCTGCTCGATGCGCTGAGCGGGTCGCTGCTGTAACGATGGGGAAAGGGCGCGGCGCGGGCCGTGCTTACGGAAGTGCCGCGCCGACGCGGTCGGCTCGCCCGTCAGCATGATCCGCCCGGCGACGCCGGTGCGACGCGGCTGGCCGGCCGCGCCTTACAGCCAGCCGTGCCGGTCGAGCACGTGGTGCACGGCGTCGATCCGCGCGCCGACATCCGGAAACTCCATCAGCTTCTGCCGTGCGCGCAGGTCGAGCGGCAGCAGTTCCGCGAGTCGGTTCGACACCCAGCTCGGGTCGTCGAGGCGGAACGGTTCGCCGAACGGCATCTTGTCCGGTTCGGACTTCTTCAGCGCTTCGATGATGCGCTCGAGCACCTCGGCGCACGAGCCGAATTGTGCGAGCGCCTGTTCGCCTTCGAGCGGGATGTCGTCGGGCAGCGGCTCCGCGATCCCGACCAGCAGCCCGTTGCTTTCGACGCGATACGACAGCAACTCGAATCGCTGCGTGCCGATCGCCTGCAGGTACAGCATCCCGAATTCGCCGGTGTCGCACTCGGTGATGCGCGCCATGCAGCCGATCGTCTCGGGCACCGACACGGCGCCGTCCTGCGCGACTTCGGGGCCGCTCTTCAGGAGGCACACGCCGAACGGCGCGTCGTCGCGCAGGCACGCGCGCGACATGTCGAGATAGCGCGCCTCGAATACCTTGAGCGGCAGCAAGCCACCGGGGAACAGCACCGTATGCAGCGGAAACAGCGGTAGGTCGATCAGGGTGGTCGATAGGGTGGACATGGCGCGCCGGCGAGAGGGCGGTGTCGCTAAGGTCGTTCGACCTCGGTGACGAGCCGCGACGACGCGTCGACATCCACCGGCGCGTCACGATGCCGCACGATCACGTTCGCATCGTGCGCGAGGCGCGCGGCGAGCGTTTCCGCGATGAACACCGAGCGATGCTGACCGCCCGTGCAGCCGATGGCGACGGTCAGGTAGCTGCGGTTGTCTTCACGAAAGTGCGGCAGCCATTTCATCAGGAACGCATGGATGTCGTCGATCATCTGGCGGACGATCGGCAGTGCGTCGAGAAAGGCGATGACCGGCTGGTCCAGCCCGGTGAGCGGGCGCAGCTCATGGTCGTAGTACGGGTTCGGCAGCGCGCGTACGTCGAACATCAGGTCGGCATCGAGCGGCACGCCGCGCTTGAAGCCGAATGACTCGAACATCACCATCAGGTCGTTGTTCTTCTGCTCGATGAAGCGCTTGACCCACGTGCGCAGCACGTTCGCGCGCAGCGTGCTCGTATCGATCTGGTGGCCGAATTCGGCGAGCGGCGCGACCAGCTCGCGTTCGCGCTCGATCGCTTCCTCGAGCGACGACAGCAGCCCGACGTTCGCGTCGTGCGACGGCGAGCCGGACAGCGGGTGGCGCCGGCGCGTTTCGGAGAAGCGCTGGATCAGCGCCTGCGTGCTTGCGTTGAGGAACAGCACGCGGACATCGTGCTCGAGCGACAGCGAGCGGATCAGGCCGGGCATTTCGTCCAGCGATGCGCTCGAACGCGCATCGATCGCGACCGCGAGCCGGTGCTGGCCGCCGTCGGCCAGGTAGCGGGCGAGTTCGGGGAGCACGTGCGGCGGCAGGTTGTCGACGCAGTAGTAGCCTGCGTCTTCGAGCGCGTTCAGCGCGACGGACTTGCCTGAGCCGGAGATGCCGGTGATGAGGACGATGCGCATGGGAAGCAGAGAATCCTGACGTTTCATCATAGCACCGGCTCGACGCGTCGGCGCTGCGAGGCCGGCGCCGGGCGGTTACACGAGCTTGCCGGGGAACTGGCTGTCGGGATCCTGCATCGCGAGTCGTTGCCGATCCATGAAATCGCGCAACGTGTCGATGCCGCGCAACTGCAGGATCGTGTTCCGCACGGCCGCCTCGACCAGCACCGCGAGGTTGCGGCCGGCCGCGACCTGGATCGTGACCTTGCTGATCGGCAGACCGAGCACGTCGACCGTCTGGCTTTCCAGCGGCAGCCGCTGGAATTCGCCGTCCGGGCGGCGCACGAGCTGGACGATCAGCTTCAGCTTCATTTTCCGGCGCACCGCGGTTTCGCCGAAGATCGTCTTGATGTCGAGCAGGCCGAGGCCGCGCACTTCGAGCAGGTTCTGCAGCAGCGGCGGGCAGCGGCCTTCGACGAAATCGGGGCCAAGTCGGACGAAGTCGACCGCGTCGTCGGCGACGAGGCCGTGGCCGCGGCTGATGAGTTCGAGGCCGAGTTCGCTCTTGCCGAGCCCGGAGTCGCCGGTGAGCAGCACGCCCATCCCGAGGATGTCGAGGAACACGCCGTGCAGTGTCGCGCGCGGCGCGAGGATGCGCGACATGTAGAGCCGCAGGCTGTCGATCACGGCGGCGGCCGACATCGGCGTCGTGAACAGCGGCGTGGATGAGCGCGTGCAGCGCAGCACGAGCTCGGGCGGCGCGGCGGCGCCGCCGGCGACGACGAGGAACGGCGGTTCGAGCGCGATCAGCTCGGCCATGTGGCGCGAACGGTCTTCGTCGGTCTGCCGCTGGTAGTAGTCGATTTCGGCTTCGCCGAGCACCTGGATCCGGTTCGGGTGGATCAGGTTCAGGTGGCCGACGAGGTCGGCGCTCGACGTCGCGTTGCCGACGGTGTCGGCCGAAAAACCGCGCTCCCAGCCTTCATGCCCCGTCAGCCAGCTCAGTTTCAGCGTGGCCGCGTTGTCGTCGAAGATGCTCTGGGCGTTGATGCTGGACGTATCCATGACTCTCGTCACTCCAATGAGCCGGTGCATGCGCGCGGCGACGGGCGTCGCCATGCCGGACCGGCGCCGGGCGGCCCTGGTCGGCGGCGTGTGCCGCCTCGTTCGGGAAAATAATCCGCCCGGATCAACTCAAGGTTGCCACTGAGTGAGCAGGCGATGCAACTCGGCGAGATCCGTTTCGTTGTGCAGACGCTCTCGCGCGTCGCGATCGGACAGCAGTTGCGCGATTTCCGACAGGATCTCGAGGTGCTGCTGGGTGGCTTGCTCGGGGACGAGCAGGAAAATCAGGAGACCGACCGGCTGGCCGTCGGGCGCTTCGAACGGGATCGCGTCGGCGAGCCGCACGAAGGCGGCGAGCGGATGCTTGAGCCCCTTGATGCGCCCGTGCGGAATCGCGACGCCTTCGCCGAGCCCGGTCGAGCCGAGGCGCTCGCGCGCGAACAGGTTGTCCGTGACGGTGCTGCGGGCGATGCCGTTCTGATTCTCGAACATCAGCCCGGCTTGTTCGAAGACGCGTTTCTTGCTGGTGACGGAGAGGTCGATGACGACGTTCTCTATGGGCAGGATTTTGGCTAGGCGATTCATGTTGGCAGGCGATTGGGCGGCCTGGGGTCTCCTTGCGGCGGCAGACTGATTTTCCATGTTCGGCGATATCAAGGCGTTCGGCATCGGAAACCTGCACGACAGCTACCGCACCCAACGCCCCCCGGCGATAACCGGAACATTATAGAGCACAGCCGCGTGCGTGGCGCGGCATGGACGGACCGGTCGCACCACTGCCGCGTGGACGCAAAAAAAACGCCCGGCGAACCGGGCGGCGTGTGTGTTGCGGTGAACGTTATTGCGGCGGCAGTTCGATCTGGTCGATCGACGGCTGCAGCTTGATCGGGTCGTGCGCATGGGTCTGCAGACGCTCCATGTGCTTGACGACCTGGCGATCCAGCTTGTCGATCAGCAGATCGATCGCAGCGTACAGGTTGCCGTTTGCGCTTTCGACGAAGATGTCCTTGCCCTTCAGATGCAGGTTGATTTCCGCGCGCTGCTGCTTGTCCTTTTCCTTGTGATTGTCGACCGAGAGGATCACAGTGCCATCGATCACCTGATCGCTATGCCGTAGCACCCGGTCCAGCTTGGTGATCACGTATTCGCGAATTGCAGGCGTGACTTCGAGATGATGTCCACTGATCTTCAGGTTCATAGTGCTTCTCCAAGCGAGTGACCACCCGGCCGCATCGAGGCGGCGCTCCGGTCGACTTGCCCCTGCCGCATGGCGCGGCAAATTCGCGGACAAGTCGCCCGGCCTGTTCCCCGAGTGCGCGGTGGCCGGAACACGCCTGCCGCCGGGCAGGCAGCAGGCTTAAAGAGACTTGCGCAGATTCACTGCCGGGATCTTGAGGGCTTCGCGGTACTTGGCAACCGTGCGGCGCGCAACCACGAATCCCTGTTCTGCCAGCAGCTCGGCAATGCGGCTGTCCGAAAGTGGCGATTTTGGGTCTTCAGCTCCTATCAGTTGCTTGATCAGGGCTCGGATGGCGGTCGACGATGCGGCGCCTCCGGTGTCGGTCGAAACGTGTGATCCGAAGAAGTACTTGAATTCCAGCGTCCCGAACGGGGTCAGCATGTACTTCCCGGTTGTCACACGGCTGACAGTCGACTCGTGTAGGCCCAGCGTATCAGCTATTTCCCGCAAAACCAAGGGGCGCATGGCAATTTCGCCATGCGCAAAGAAGTTCTTCTGACGTTCGACAATAGCCTGCGCGACACGCAGGATCGTGTCGAATCGCTGCTGGATGTTCTTGATCAGCCAGCGTGCTTCCTGGAGCTGTTGTTTCAACGATCCGGCCGACGGGTCGCCGCGGCTGTTGCGCAGGATGTTCGCGTACAGGTTGTTGATCCGCAGGCGCGGCATCACTTCCGGATTGAGTTCCGCGAGCCAGCCCTGGCCGGCCTTCTTCACGATGATGTCGGGCACGACGTAGTCGGCCTCGGCCTTGCCGTAGGCAGCGCCGGGGAACGGCTCCAGCGAGCGGATCAGCGCGTGCGCGTCGCGCAGCGCGTCGTCGCTCGCCTTCAGCTGCTTGCGCAGCCGCGTGAAGTCGCGCGCGGCGAGCAGTTCGAGGTGCTGCGACACGATCTCCAGCGCGAGCGTGCGGGTGGGGGACGGATCGAGGCGCAGCAACTGCAGCTTCAGGCATTCGGACGCCGAGCGGGCCCCGACCCCGGCCGGATCGAAACTGTGCAGCAGCGCGAGCGCCGCATTCAGTTCGTCGCAGTCGATTTCCAGTTCGGGCGGCAGGTCGGCGAGCACTTCGTCGAGCGTGGCGGTCAGGTAGCCGTCGTCGTCGAGCGATTCGATCAGGAACATCACGAGCGCGCGGTCGCGCGGCCCGGCCTGCGTGACGCGCAATTGCGCGGACAGGTGGTCGCGCAGCGACGTCGCGGCTTCCTGCACCTGCAGCGGCGGGAGATCGTCATCGTCCGAGGCGCCGCTCGAGCGGCCGAACTCGTCGAGATTCCACTGCGGGCCGTCGCCGGCGTCGCCCGATGCGTATCCGTCGTATTCGTCGGCGCCGGCCGGCTCGTCGCGCTCGGCGCGTTCGCTCGACTGGCTGCTGCCGTTCGTGATGCCCGGTTCGGTGTTCTGTCCGGGCGGCGTCTGCGCGATCAGCGATCCGTCCGCCGCGACGCGCAGCGGGCTCGCGATCCATTCGTCGTCGTTCTCGAGCAGCGGATTCTGCGCGACGGCCATCGCGACTTCCTGCTGCAGTTCGAGCGTCGACAGCTGCAGGAGCCGGATCGACTGCTGCAGTTGCGGTGTCAGCGCCAGGTGTTGCGACAGGCGGAGTTGAAGGCTGGCTTTCATGGCAGAGAGGGAGTCATACCGGCAGTTTGCCACGACCCAGGCGCCTTGAGCCATCCGCGATTACGCGCGGCGCGGCGCCCGGCCGCGGCGGGGCCGCAGGACACGCGGGCGCGCCCCGCGCGGCGATGCCGGGCGGGGGCGGCCAGCCACGGGGGATTTACATGCGGAAGTGTTCGCCGAGGTACACGCGGCGCACGCTTTCGTTTTCGATGATTTCGCTCGGCGCGCCGGCGGCGAGCACCGAACCGTCGCTGATGATGTAAGCGTGGTCGCAGATGCCGAGCGTTTCGCGGACGTTGTGATCGGTAATCAACACGCCGATGTTGCGCTGCTTCAGGAACTTGACGATCTTCTGGATCTCGAGCACCGCGATCGGGTCGACGCCGGCGAACGGCTCGTCGAGCAGGATGAAGTTCGGATTGGTCGCGAGCGCGCGCGCGATCTCGACGCGACGGCGTTCGCCGCCCGACAGCGACAGCGCCGGGTTCTCGCGCAGGTGGCCGATCTGCAGTTCGTCGAGCAGCGCCTCGGTGCGCGACGCGATCGCGTCCTTCGACAGCCGCTTGCCGTCTTCGCCGTGCTGCAGCTCGAGCACCGCGCGGATGTTTTCCTCGACGGTCAGCTTGCGGAACACCGACGCTTCCTGCGGCAGGTACGACAGGCCGAGCGACGCGCGCTTGTGGATCGGCAGCAGGCCGATCGAGCTGCCGTTCAGCGAGATTTCGCCCGCATCCGTCGGCACGAGGCCGACGATCATGTAGAACGACGTCGTCTTGCCGGCGCCGTTCGGGCCGAGCAGGCCGACGACCTCGCCGCTCTTCACGTCGAGCGACACGTCCTTGACGACGGTGCGCGAGCCGTAGCGTTTCTTCAGGTTGCGCACGACGAGCGAGCTCGTCGTGCCGGCCGGCTGGCGGTTCGGAAGCGCGTTCATTGGGCCGGCGCTCCCTGGATCGTGGTCGACGGCGACAGCTTCGCCGGCGCGCCGTTCAGCTGCCCGGGGCCGCCGTTCTTCGGCGACAGCATCGCGCGCACGCGGCCGTTCGGGTTGCCCGGCGCCGCGACGTCCTTGCCGCCCTTCGCGGTGTAGAAGTCGCGCTGGCCGTCGTACGTGATCACGCTGCCGTGCACGGTGTCGGCGATCGTCGACGTGCCCTGCAGGCGGCGCACGGTCGCGGCGGTCGTCAGCGTCGTCAGGTCCTGCTTGCCGTCGTAGTCGATGCGCTCGGCGTCGCCGTCGATGTATTCGTCGAGGCCTTCGCGCTTCTGGCGGAACGTCGCGTGCTTCTTGCCGCTGCCGAACGACGTCGCGTACTGATAGCCTTCCGGATCCTGGCGCACTTCGACGCGGTCGCCCTTGATGATGATCGTGCCCTTCGTGATCACGACGTTGCCGGTCGCGACCGTCACCTGCTTCAGGTCGTCATAGGTCAGGTTGTCCGCCTCGACGTTGATCGGCTTGTTCTGGTCGGCCTTCTCGGCATGGGCGAGCGGCGCCAGCCCGACGAGCGGGAGCGCCACGAGCGTCGCGGCGAGCGCGGCGCGGACGGCGCGCGCAGCGCCGCCGGAATTCTGTCGAGGGAACGGTTCGTTCATGCAGTCACGTGAGGGATGCGTCACCTGGATTGACCTTTCGAGCCGCCGGACGTGTCCGCCGCGGCGATCGTGCCGCGCACGTTGCCGTAAAGCTCGATGACCCGGGTGACGTTGTTGTACTTCATGCCGTCGGTCGCGTTGACGAGCGACAGGCCGCGCTGAAGTTTAACCGGCTTTTCGGTCTGGATCACATCGTCATTGACGAAGATCCGGAAATGCTGGGAATCGGCCTGCATCTGCGGATCGCCGCCGCCGGCCACGCGCAGGATGCGCGCATCGTCGTACAAGTCGACGATCGACACGTCGCCGTTGACGGTGCCGCGCTTCGCGGTGGTCGTCACGACCGGCTTGCCGGGCTGGAACGCGCGCATGGCCGGATCGGTCAGGTCGCTGTTGTCGGTGTCTTCGTAATGGATCAGCTTCGCGGCCGTCAGCCGGTATTGCGTCGAGCCGGACTGGTCGAGCTCGGTGACGGAAAAGTTGTCCGCGAAATAATCGGGCGTGTGGCGCTTCGGCCGCACGGCACCCTCGCCGGGCGGCGGCAGCGTCGCCTGCAGCAGCCACCACGTGATGCCCGCGAGCGCGGCGACCGCGACGAGCGGCAGCAGCTGGGTCCAGCGGAAATGCGTGTTCATCCGTCAGGCTCCACAGGCAGCCGCAAGCAGCGCGTCGTAGCGGCGCTGCGCGCGCAGGATCGCGTCGCAGACCTCGCGCACCGCGCCGTGGCCCCCGCGGGCCTCGGCCACCCAGTGCGCACGCGCGATCACCTCGGGGTGCGCGTTGGCCGGTGCCGTCGCGAAGCCGCAGCGCAGCATCACCGGCAGGTCGGGCCAGTCGTCGCCCATGTAGCCGCAGGCGTCGGCGGTGATGCCGAGCGATGCGATCAGGTCGGCGAATACGGCGAGCTTGTTCTCGACGCCCTGGAACAGGTGCGCGATCTTCATTTCCTTCGCGCGTGCCGCGACGATTTCCGAGCGGCGGCCGGTGATGATCGCGGTTGCGATGCCGGCTTCGCCGAGCAGCTTCACGCCGTGGCCATCGAGCGAATTGAACGACTTCATCGCGTCGCCGGCCGCGGTAAACAGCAGCCCGCCGTCGGTCAGCACGCCGTCGACGTCGAAAATCATCAGCTTCACGCGGCTCGCGCGTTCGGCCGCAGTCAGCGCTGCGCTCATCAGATCACCTTCTTCGAAAACAGGTCGTGCATGTTCAGCGCGCCGATCAGCGCGCCGTCGGCATCGACCACCAGCATCTGGTTGATCCGGTGGCGCTCCATCAGTTCCACGGCCTCGACCGCGAGATGGTCGGGGCCGATCGTGCGCGGCTCGCGCGTCATCACGTCGACGATCGGCAGCGTGCGGAAATCGCCGTCGCGCGCGAGCACACGGCGCAGGTCGCCGTCGGTGAAGATGCCGGCCACGCGGCCGTCGGGCTCGACCACGGCGGTCATGCCCAGCCGCTTCGCGGTGATCTGGAACAGGGCGTCCGACAGCGTCGCGTCGAGCCCGACGCGCGGCACGTCGTCGCCCGAGCGCATCACGTCGCGCACGTGGGTGAGCAGGCGCCGGCCGAGCGCGCCGCCCGGATGCGAGCGCGCGAAATCCTCGGAACCGAAGCCGCGCGCGTCGAGCACCGCGACGGCGAGCGCGTCGCCGAGCGCGAGCGCGGCGGTCGTGCTCGCGGTGGGGGCGAGGTTCAGCGGGCAGGCTTCCTTCGACACCGCGGCGTTCAGGTTCACGTCGGCGAGCGTGCCAAGGCTCGATTCCGCGCGGCCCGTGATCGCGATCAGCTTCGCGCCGATCCGCTTCACGAGCGGCAGGATCGCGACGAGTTCTTCCGATTCGCCGGAATAGGAGATGCCGATGAAGACGTCGTCCGACGTGACCATGCCGAGGTCGCCGTGGCTGGCCTCGGCCGGGTGGACGAAGAAGGCCGGCGTGCCGGTGCTGGCGAGCGTGGCCGCGATCTTGCGGGCGATATGCCCCGATTTGCCGATGCCGGATACCACGACGCGGCCGCGGCAGCCGAGCAGCAGCGCGACGGCCTGAACGAAGTCGCCGTCGAGCTGGTCGCGCAGCGCGCGCACGGCGTCCGCCTCGATGTCGAGCACGTCGCGGGCGAGCGCGAGCGCCCGATCATCATTGATTTTCGCTATCATGCGCGGAGTATAGCAAAGGCGTTTGTTCGCCGCGCCGCGCCTTCGGACTCGTCCGATGCCGCTTGCCTACCGCCACCACCCCCGCCCGCCTTGCCGTGGCCCCGACGAACGAGGACGCTTCGCCCGTGATTTCCCCGCTCGAAATGACCCTGCTGCTGCTGCTGGCCTCGGTAGTGGGCGTCGTCGTATTTCGCTCGCTGAACCTGCCGCCGATGCTCGGCTACCTGACCGTCGGCATCCTGGTCGGCCCGCACGCGTTCGGCATCGCCGCGGACCTCGAACGGGCCGAGCATCTCGCGGAATTCGGCGTGGTGTTCCTGATGTTCTCGATCGGCCTCGAATTCTCGCTCGCGAAGCTGCGGGCGATGCAGCGGCTCGTGTTCGGGCTCGGGCTGCTGCAGGTGGTCGCGACCCTCGCGCTCGCGGTCGTGCTCGGCGCGTTGTTCGAGCGCTGGGTGCACATCACGTGGCAGGGCAGCGTCGCGCTCGGCGGCGCGCTCGCGATGTCGTCGACGGCGATCGTGTCGAAGATGCTCGCCGAGCGGCTCGAGATCGAGACCGCGCACGGCCGCAACATCTTCGGCGTGCTGCTGTTCCAGGATCTCGCGGTGGTGCCGCTGCTGATCGTGATCGCCGCGTTCGGCGCCGAGTCGTCGAAGGATCTCGCGCTCACGCTCGGGTTCGCGGCCGTTAAGATCGTGATCGCGCTCGCGCTGCTGCTGATCGTCGGCCAGCGTTTCATGACGCGCTGGCTCAACGTCGTCGCGCGGCGCCGCTCGCAGGAACTGTTCGTGCTGAACCTGCTGCTCGTCACGCTCGGCGCCGCGTTCATCACCGACCGCTTCGGCCTGTCGCTCGCGCTCGGCGCGTTCATCGCGGGGATGCTGATCTCCGAGACGCCGTTCCGCCATCAGGTGGAAGAGGACATCAAGCCGTTCCGCGACGTGCTGCTCGGCCTGTTTTTCGTGACGACCGGGATGCTGCTCGATCCGCGCGTGATCTGGGAGCATCCGTTGCTGGTGCTCGGCTTCTTCGTCGGGCAGATCCTGTTCAAGGGGACGATGATCGCCGGGCTCGCGCGGCTGTTCGGCGCGACGCCGGGCGTCGCGATGCGCACCGGCATCGGCCTCGCGCAGGCCGGCGAATTCGGCTTCGTGCTGCTGAACCTGATCCTCGACCGGCATCTCGTCGATTCGACGCTGCTGCAGGCGATCCTCGCGTCGATGCTGCTGTCGATGCTCGCCGCGCCGTTCCTGATCCAGAACGCCGACCGGATCGTGATGCGGCTGTCGTCGACGGAATGGATGCAGCAGTCGCTGCAGATGACGCGGATCGCGACGCAAAGCCTCAAGCAGCGTGGCCACGTGATCATCTGCGGCTACGGCCGCGCCGGGCAGAACCTGGCGCGCATGCTCGAGCAGGAAGGCATTTCGTATGTCGCGCTCGACCTCGACCCCGATCGCGTGAGCGCGGCCGCGACGGCCGGCGAATCGGTCGTGTTCGGCGACGCGGCGCGCCGCGAGTCGCTGCTCGCGGCCGGTATTCATCGCGCGGCGGCCGTCGCGATCACGTATGCGAACACGCCGTCGGCGCTGCGCGTGCTGCACCACGTGCACGAGCTGGAGCCGACGCTGCCGGCGATCGTGCGCACGGTCGACGATGCCGACCTCGAGAAGCTGCTCGCGGCGGGCGCGACCGAGGTGATTCCGGAGATCGTCGAGGGCAGCCTGATGCTCGCGTCGCACACGCTGGTGCTGGTCGGCGTGCCGATGCGCAAGGTCGTGCGGCGCGTCGAGGAGATGCGCGACGAGCGCTACAGCCTGCTGCGCGGCTATTTCCGCGGCGCCGACGACACGGACGACGACGATCACGAGCAGGTGCGGCTACAATCGGTGCCGGTCGACGCGCGCGCGGATGCGGTCGGGCGCTCGCTGGAGGAGCTCGGGCTGTATGCGCTCGGGCTGGAAGTCACGGCGATCCGCCGGCACGGCATCCGCGGCGTCGAACCCGACCCGCAGACCAAGCTGCGCGCGAGCGACATCGTCGTGCTGCGCGGGCTGCCCGAAGCGCTCGCGCTCGCGGAGGAGCGGCTGTCGCGGCATCGGCGCGAGCCGCCGGCCGCGCTCGCCTGAGTCGCGCTTCGATAACCTGACCCGTATTTATTCGAAACGGTGCCCGATCTTCGCGCACCGTTTTTTTCGGAGAGTTTCATGCCGCATTCGTCGCCGGGCGCACCGCTCGATCCGGTCGCCTTCATCCACAGCCAGATCCGCACCGTGCCCGACTGGCCGCAGCCGGGCGTGCAGTTCCGCGACATCACGACGCTGCTGCAGAGCCCGAAGGCGCTGCGCATCCTCGTCGACCTGTTCGTCGAACGCTACGTCGATGCGAAGCTCGACTACGTCGCGGGGCTCGACGCGCGCGGCTTCATCATCGCGCCGATCGTCGCGTACGAGCTGAGCGTCGGCTTCGTGCCGATCCGCAAGCTCGGCAAGCTGCCGTACAAGACGCGCTCGGAATCGTACGACCTCGAATACGGCAGCGCGACCGTCGAGATCCATGAAGACGCGTGCCGCCCCGGCGACCGCGTGATCATCATGGACGACCTGATCGCGACCGGCGGCACGATGATGGCGGGGCGCAACCTGCTGCAGCGGCTCGGCGCGGTCGTCGTCGAAGGCGCGGCGATCATCGACCTGCCCGATCTCGGCGGCTCGACGCTGCTGCACAACGCGGGGCTGTCCGTCTATACCGTCACCGAATTCGCCGGCCACTGAACCACTGAACCACTGGAGCCGGCCCACGCCGCGAGGTCACGATGCCCAACTTCATGCTGTTTCTCGCCACGTCGATCGCGATCACGTTCGCGCCGGGTCCCGACAACCTGCAGGTGCTCGCGCGCGGCATCTCGCAGGGCCGCGCGGCCGGCTTCGTCGCCGCGCTCGGCTTCACGGCCGGAATCCTGTTCCATACGACGCTCGCGGCGCTCGGCGTCGCGGCGGTGCTGCGCTCGTCGCCGGTCGCGTTCCAGACGCTGAAGCTCGCGGGCGCCGCGTACCTCGTGTGGATCGGCATCAAGGCGCTGCGCAGCCAGGGCCTCGCGAACGCGCACGCGCGCCCGCCGCAGCCGCTTGGCGCGATCTTCCGGCAGAGCGTGATCGGCAACCTGATGAACCCGAAGGTCACGTTGTTCTTCGTCGTGTTCCTGCCGCAGTTCGTCGATCCGCACGGCGTGCAGGGCGTGACGCTGCAGATGTTCGAGCTCGGCGCGCTGTTCATGCTGCAGACGGCCGCGATCTTCTCGCTGTTCGGCGTCGGCGCGGGCGCGATCGGCACATGGCTGAAGCGCCGCCCGAAGGCCGGTGTGTGGCTCGACCGGATCGCCGGCGCGACCTTCATCGCGATCGGCATCCGCGTCGCGCTGAAGGACTGAGCCCGATGACGTTTCCGTGCATTGCGGCCGCGCGCCGCTTCGATCCGGCCGCGCACCTGCGTTTCGAGATCGCCGGCGTGGTCGTGGGCTGGGTGCGCCGCCAGGACGTCGCGAAGCTCGCGCGCTGGCCCGACGTGTTCGAGCTGACGGACGCGCGCGTCGTGCTGTCGGCGCGCTATGACACGGTCGACGCGCGCAGCATGGCGCTCGCGAGCGCGATCGGCGCGCTGGCGGCCGAAGGCGCGATTCCCGGCTGGCGCGACGAGATCTATGCGATCCGCAACCGCTTCGACGATCCGCCGCTCGCGTACATCGAGCGCGCCGCGTCGCGCTTCTTCGGCACGCAGACTTATGCGGTGCACCTGAACGGCATCGTAGAATATGCGGCTGCGCCGGGTTCGTCCGCCGCGCCGCAGATGTGGCTCGGCCGCCGCAGCGCGACCAAGGCCACCGACCCAGGCATGCTCGACAACGTCGTCGCGGGCGGCATCGGCTGGGGCCTGGGCGTTCACGAGACGCTCACGAAGGAATGCTGGGAAGAGGCCGGCATGCCGGCCGAACTGGCGGCACGCGCGATCGCGGGCCGCGCGGTGCAGGTACTGTGTTCGCTGCCGGAAGGCACGCAGTCCGAACTGATCTTCGTGTACGACCTGCCGCTGCCGCGCGACTTCGCGCCGCACAACCAGGACGGCGAAGTGGCCGAGCACCTGCTGGCCGGCGTGCCCGAGGTGATCGGCTGGCTGCGCGAAGGCCGCGCGACGATGGATGCGAGCCTCGCGATGCTCGACACGCTGCTGCGCCACCGCTGGCTATCGGCGGCGGACGCCGCGGGCATCGACGCGCTGTTCGCGCCGGCCGCCTGACGTGCCACCTGGCGAGCCACCTGAAGGCGCCGCCTGCCTGCCCGGGCTTGGGCCCCAGGGTGAGGCCGGACGAACGGCCTATTTGACGAATACCGAAACGAAGGGAGTAGCGGTCATGTCGACCGATCACAGCTTTATCTTGAAACTGTCGTGCCCCGACCGGCATGGCATCGTCCACGCGGTCTCGGGCTTCCTGTTCGAGCGCGCCAACAACATCCTCGATTCGGCGCAGTTCGGCGACAGCCGCACCGGCGAGTTCTTCATGCGCGTGCACTTCGTGCAGGACGGCGAGGGCGCGGATGCCGCGTCGGCGCTCGACACGCTGCGCGAGGAATTCGCGCCGCTCGCCGAGCAGTTCGGGATGCGCTGGGAAATGCACGACGCGGCCGTGAAGCCGCGCGTCGTGATCATGGTGTCGAAGATCGGCCACTGCCTGAACGACCTGCTGTTCCGCTACCGCACCGGCCAGCTGCCGATCGAGATTCCGGCGATCGTGTCGAACCACAAGGAGTTCTACCAGCTCGCCGCCAGCTACAACATCCCGTTCCATCATTTCCCGCTCGTCGGCGGTTCGTCCGATGCGGCGAAGGCCGCGCAGGAAGCGCGGGTGCTGGAAGTGATCGACGAACACCAGGCCGATCTCGTCGTGCTCGCGCGCTACATGCAGATCCTGTCGCCGAACATGTGCCAGCAGCTCGCCGGCCGCGCGATCAACATCCACCATTCGTTCCTGCCGAGCTTCAAGGGCGCGAAGCCGTACTACCAGGCGTTCGACCGCGGCGTGAAGCTGATCGGCGCGACCGCGCACTACGTGACGACCGACCTCGACGAAGGCCCGATCATCGAGCAGGAAGTCGAGCGCGTCGACCACAGCATGACGCCCGACCAGCTCACCGCGATCGGCCGCGACGTCGAGTGCGTGACGCTCGCGCGTGCGGTGAAGTGGCACGTCGAGCACCGGATCGTGCTGAACGGGACGAAGACCGTCGTGTTCCGCTGATCGGCTGATCGGTGATGCGCGCCGGCCGGCCTGCGCAGGCCGTCGGTTGCCGCAAACAAGAACGCCGCGCCCTTGACGGGGCGCGGCGTTTTTTTCGCGTGATGCGCGGGGATCGGGTTGCGTCGGGTACGGCGCGTCAGATCAGCCGCAGCATGTACAGCTCGCGCTTCATGTACGCATAGAAGATCGGCGCGGCGATCACGCCCGGCAGCCCGAACGCGGCTTCCATGATCAGCATCGCGAGCAGCAGCTCCCACGCGCGCGACTCGATCTGGCCGCCGATGATCTTTGCGTTCAGGAAGTATTCGAGCTTGTGGATCACGATGAGGAACGCGAGCGACGCGATCGCGGTGCCCATGCTGACCGACAGCGACACCGCGACGATCAGCGTGTTCGAGATCAGGTTGCCGATCACCGGCAGCAGGCCGACGATGAACGTGACGAGCACCAGTGTTTTCGACAGCGGCAGCCGCTGGTGGAAGATCGGCAGCGCGACGAGCAGGTAGATGCCGGTAAAGGTCGCGTTGATCGCCGAGATCTTGATCTGCGCGAACACGATCCGGCGGAACGATTCGGCGAAGCGCGACACGCGCGTGACGAGCGCGGTCGACAGCGGCCGACGCACCTTGCCGTGCTCGACGCCGATCGCGATCATCGCGCCGATGATCATCCCGAACACCACGTGGCCGAAGCCGCGCGCGACGCTCTTGCCGCCTTGCTGGAGCTGGTCCATGTGCGAGTGCATCAGCAGCGCCGCCTTGGTCTTCATCTGTTCGACGTCGACCGGCAGCAGGTTCGCGATCCAGGCCGGCGTGCGGGCGCGCGTCTGCTCGACGATCTGCATCAGCTGGCCAAGAAGGCTCTGCAGGTTCGGCACCGTGTGCTCGAAGTGGTCGATGATGCCGATCGTGAGGCCCGTGAGCCCGCCGACGATCGCGATCGACAGCAGCACGACGGCGACCCAGCGCGCGCGCATGCTCGTGGTGTGGCGTTCGATCACCGGGGCGATCGTGTGGATCAGCTGATAGACCAGCATGCCGGCCAGCAGCCCGCCCAGCAGCTTGAGTTCGATGACGAGCACCATCGCGATGAGGGCGAACAGGTAGCTGCCGATCTCGATCGCCGACAGCTTCGGCAGGCTGAAGTCGCTCGTCAGCCGCACGCTGCGCAGGTGCGGCTCGCGGTTCTGCGCGTCGCGCGACTCTTGTTGCTTCTCCATCATGGATTCCTGTCGTTCGTGTGCCGTGCCGCGCGGTGGGCGACACGGCGGCGATCGCCCGGCGCCGCACCGGATTGGTGCGGATGGCGAACCTTACGACCGTAAAGTATAGCTGCCATTATGGTCCGCCACGGGGCTGTTTGGCTCGTGGTGTAAACGCAGAGGGGAAAACCGCAGAAGGGAAAACGAGGAGGCCGGCGCCGCCCCGCTGCCGGGCGCGCGCGGCCGGGCAGCCGCGCGCGGGAACGGAAAGTGTCAGCCGGCCGCCGCCTTGCGGGCCGGGCGCTTGAGCAGCGGCGCGAGGTACTTGCCGGTGAAGCTCGCCTTGGTCTTCGCGACCTGCTCGGGCGTGCCCTGCGCGATGATCTGGCCGCCGCCGGCCCCGCCTTCGGGGCCGAGGTCGATCACCCAGTCGGCCGTCTTGATCACGTCGAGGTTGTGCTCGATGATCACGACCGTGTTGCCCTGGTCGCGCAGCCGGTGGATCACCTCGAGCAGCAGCGCGATGTCGTGGAAGTGCAGGCCGGTGGTCGGCTCGTCGAGGATGTACAGCGTGCGGCCCGTGTCGCGCTTCGACAGTTCCAGCGACAGCTTCACGCGCTGCGCCTCGCCGCCCGACAGCGTCGTGGCCGACTGGCCGAGGCGGATGTAGCCGAGGCCGACGTCGAGCAGCGTCTTCAGCTTGCGGGCGATCACCGGCACCGCGCTGAAGAATTCGTACGCGTGTTCGACCGTCATGTCGAGCACTTCGCTGATGTTCTTGCCCTTGTACTGCACTTCGAGCGTTTCGCGGTTGTAGCGCTTGCCGTGGCACACGTCGCACGGCACGTAGACGTCCGGCAGGAAGTGCATCTCGACTTTCAGCACGCCGTCGCCCTGGCACGACTCGCAGCGGCCGCCCTTCACGTTGAACGAGAAGCGGCCCGGATCGTAGCCGCGCTCCTTCGCGGTCGGCACGCCCGAGAACAACTCGCGGATCGGCGTGAACAGGCCCGTGTAGGTGGCCGGGTTCGAGCGCGGCGTGCGGCCGATCGGCGACTGGTCGACGTTGATCACCTTGTCGAAGTGCTCGAGGCCCTCGATCGCCTCGTGCGGCGCCGGCTCGGCCGACGAGCCGTACAGGTGGCGCGCGACCGCGTGATACAGCGTGTCGTTGATCAGCGTCGACTTGCCGGAGCCCGACACGCCGGTGATGCAGGTCAGCAGGCCGACCGGCAGTTCGAGATCGACGTGCTTCAGGTTGTTGCCGTGCGCGTCGACGATGCGCAGCATCCGCTCGGGGTCGGGCGCGAGCCGCTCGTCCGGGTATTCGATCGTGCGCTTGCCGACCAGATACTGGCCCGTCAGCGACTGCGGGTTCGACTGCACCTGCTTCGGCGTGCCTTCAGCCACGATCACGCCGCCGTGCTCGCCCGCGCCGGGGCCCATGTCGACGACGTAGTCGGCCGTGCGGATCATGTCCTCGTCGTGCTCGACGACGATCACCGAGTTGCCGAGGTCGCGCAGGTGCTTGAGCGTCGCGATCAGGCGGTCGTTGTCGCGCTGGTGCAGGCCGATCGACGGCTCGTCGAGCACGTACATCACGCCGGTCAGGCCCGAGCCGATCTGCGACGCGAGCCGGATCCGCTGCGCCTCGCCGCCGGACAGCGTTTCAGCGCTGCGCTCGAGCGACAGGTAGTCGAGGCCGACGTTGTTCAGGAAGGTCAGGCGCGCGACGATTTCCTTGATCACCTTGTCGGCGATCTCGCGCTTCGCGCCGTCAAGCGACAGGCCGTCGAAATAGCCGAGCGCGTCGCGCAGCGGCCAGCCGCTGATTTCATAGATGCCGCGCGCGTAGTCGCCGGTGCCGACCCGCACGTGGCGCGCCTCGCGGCGCAGCCGCGTGCCGTCGCACGACGGGCACGGCTGGTTGTTCTGGTATTTCGCGAGCTCTTCGCGCACCGCGACCGAATCGGTCTCGCGGTAGCGGCGCTCGAGGTTCGGGATGATCCCTTCGAACACGTGCTCGCGGATCGTCGTGCGGCCGCGCTCGTTGATGTACGAGAACGGGATCGTCTGCTTGCCCGAGCCGAACAGCAGCACCTTGCGGATCTTTTCCGGCAGGTCCTCGAACGCGGCGTCGATGTCGAATTCGTAGAACGCCGCGAGGCTCTGCAGCATCTGGAAGTAGAACTGGTTGCGGCGATCCCAGCCCTTCACGGCGCCCGCGGCGAGCGACAGCGACGGGTGCGCGACGACCCGCTTCGGGTCGAAGAACGTGATCTGGCCGAGGCCGTCGCATTCCGGGCACGCGCCCATCGGGTTGTTGAACGAGAACAGGCGCGGCTCGAGCTCCTGCAGCGAGTACGAGCAGATCGGGCACGCGAACTTCGAGCTGAACAGGTGTTCGTGGTCGGTATCCATCTCCAGCGCGATCGCGCGGCCGTCGGCGAGGCGCAGCGCGGTCTCGAACGATTCCGCGAGGCGCTGCTTCATGTCCGGCCGCACCTTGAGACGATCGACGACGACGTCGATCGTGTGCTTGTCGTTCTTCTTGAGCTTCGGCAGCGACTCGACCTCGTAGATCTTCGCGACGCCTTCGTTCGCGGTGCCGCCGCCCGAGCGCACGCGAAAGCGCACGAAGCCCTGCGCCTGCATGTCCTCGAACAGCTCGGCGTGCTCGCCCTTGCGGTTCGCGACGACCGGCGCGAGGATCATCAGCTTGGTTTCCTCGGGCAGCGCGAGCGCCGCGTCGACCATCTGCGACACGCTCTGCGCCTCGAGCGGGATGTCGTGGTCGGGGCAGTACGGCGTGCCGACCCGTGCGAACAAAAGTCGCAGGTAGTCGTGGATTTCGGTGACCGTGCCGACGGTCGAACGCGGGTTGTGGGACGTCGCCTTCTGCTCGATCGAGATCGCGGGCGACAGGCCCTCGATCAGGTCGACGTCGGGTTTCTCCATCAGCTGCAGGAACTGGCGGGCGTACGCGGACAGGCTCTCGACGTAGCGGCGCTGGCCTTCGGCATAAAGGGTGTCGAACGCGAGCGACGACTTGCCCGACCCGGACAACCCGGTAATCACGATCAGCTTGTGGCGCGGCAGGTCGAGATTGACGTTTTTCAGGTTGTGGGTGCGTGCCCCACGGATACGGATCTGTTCCATGAACCTGGCGAAAATGGAGGGAACCAAACCTGCTACTATAACGGCTTTTCGAGGCCGTCGTTGGGGGCCCCCAGCCTTTGCAGCAGCTGGCAGCAAGGCGGTGTCCACGCCGGGGAGGCGGCCGCGCCGCACGGCGCGAGGCGGCCCGCAGGCTGCCTGCCCGACGTCCCGGAAAGCGGCCCCGGAAAGCGCCAGCCAGGCCTGCCGGGCCGGTGGCCCTGATCTTCCGCCGCCCGCCGCCGGGCGGACATTCCGATCATTCGAAATTCATTCCCGATGTCCAATCCGTCCGCCACGTCTTCCCGCATGAGTGCGCCCGAACTGCGCGCGACCACGTCGCTCGCGGCGATCTTCGCGCTGCGCATGCTCGGCCTGTTCATGATCATGCCGGTGTTCTCGGTCTACGCGAAAACCATCCCGGGCGGCGACAACGTGCTGCTCGTCGGCATCGCGCTCGGGGCGTACGGCGTCACGCAGTCGCTGCTGTACATCTTCTACGGGTGGGCGTCGGACAAGTTCGGCCGCAAGCCCGTGATCGCCACCGGCCTGCTGATCTTCGCGCTCGGCAGCTTCGTCGCCGCGTTCGCGCACGACATCACGTGGATCATCGTCGGCCGCGTGATCCAGGGGATGGGCGCCGTGTCGTCCGCGGTGCTCGCGTTCATCGCCGACCTGACCTCCGAGCAGAACCGCACGAAGGCGATGGCGATGGTCGGCGGCTCGATCGGCGTGTCGTTCGCGGTCGCGATCGTCGGCGCGCCGATCGTGTTCCACTGGGTCGGGATGAGCGGGCTGTTCGCGATCGTCGGCGTGCTGTCGATCCTCGCGATCGGGGTCGTCGTGTGGATCGTGCCCGACGCGGCGAAGCCCGTGCACGTGCCGGCGCCGTTCGGCGAGGTGCTGCACAACGGCGAGCTGCTGCGCCTGAACTTCGGCGTGCTCGTGCTGCACGCGACGCAGACGGCGCTGTTCCTCGTCGTGCCGCGCCTCCTGGTCGACGGCGGGCTGCCGGTCGCCGCGCACTGGAAGGTCTACCTGCCGGTGATGGGGCTCGCGTTCGTGATGATGGTCCCGGCGATCATCGTCGCGGAAAAACGGGGCAAGATGAAGCCGGTGCTGCTCGGTGGCATTCTGGCTATCCTGATCGGCCAATTGTTGCTCGGCAGCGCTCCGCATACCATCCTGATTGTGGCGGCGATCCTGTTCGTGTACTTCCTGGGTTTCAACATCCTGGAAGCGTCGCAGCCGTCGCTCGTGTCGAAGCTCGCGCCCGGTTCGCGCAAGGGCGCGGCCACGGGCGTCTACAACACCACGCAATCGATCGGGCTCGCGCTCGGCGGCATCGTGGGCGGCTGGCTGCTGAAGCACGGCGGCGCGAACACCGTCTTCTACGCGTGCTCGGGGCTCGTGGCGGCGTGGCTTATAATCGCGGCCAGCATGAAAGCGCCGCCGCGCAAGGCCTGAACCTTCTTTTCGGGCAGGCACCGGCGGCGCTCGCCGGCTTGCCCGGCGGGCCGCTCCGACGACATTCGCGGGCGGCCCGGCATCGAATTTACTGGAGAAACACATGGCATCCGTCAACAAGGTCATCCTCGTCGGCAATCTCGGCGCCGATCCTGAAGTCCGTTACCTGCCGAGCGGCGACGCGGTTGCGAACATCCGTCTCGCGACGACCGATCGCTACAAGGACAAGGCAAGCGGCGATTTCAAGGAAATGACCGAGTGGCACCGCGTCGCGTTCTTCGGCCGTCTCGCCGAAATCGTCAGCGAGTACCTGAAGAAGGGTTCGTCGGTCTATATCGAAGGCCGCATCCGCACGCGCAAGTGGCAGGGCCAGGACGGCCAGGATCGCTACTCGACCGAAATCGTCGCCGACCAGATGCAGATGCTCGGCGGCCGCGGCGGTTCGGGCGGCGGCGGTGGCGGCGGTGACGAAGGCGGTTACGGCGGCGGCTACGGTGGTGGTGGCGGCGGCCGCGGCGGCGAACAGATGGAACGCGGCGGCGGCGGTCGTGCCGGCGGCGCGCCGCGCGGCGGTGCAGGCGGCGGCCAGAGCCGTCCGAGCGCGCCGGCAGGCGGCGGCTTCGACGAGATGGACGACGATATTCCGTTCTAAGCGGAACGCCGGTTCCCGATGTAAAGAGGGGCCCGAATCTCCACGCTGAATCACTGGTTCAGCCTGGATCTTCGGGTCCTTTTTTCGTTTGCGCGTTTTTTGGGGTTTGGGCGGAACGTGCCCGATCGGGCGTGAGGAGCGTCGTGGTGGCGTCGTGCAAGGCGGGGAGAAGCCGCTGGCGCCGGCCGCGTCGGATGGGCGAGACTTGAGAATGGACTCCCCCGTCAGCGGACGTTCGTCGTCGCGGGCGCGATGGCTCTGACGTCTGTTGTGCTTACGTGGCGAGCATGCCGACCGCAAACTTCAACCGACGCAACCGCGCCGGTGAGCAGGTTTCCTGAAGACTGCAACGGCGCATTCCCGACATGGGGGCCGTGGCATTCACGCCCGAGTCGCCTGCTTCGGACGGTGCGGACCATGACAAGAGCGGCGCCGTGGCCGCCGCAGAACAGAACCGCTTACGCTTCCGTGACGATCGCGACCAGATTGCTGACGCGCTCGACGGATTTTCCACCCTTCGGCCAACGGACCAGCGCGTCGCTACCGTTGATCGACAGGATCACGCCATCGCTGCGGTCCACGGCACCCGTGAACGTGACACGGTTTACTTTTGCCGACGGCGAAAACGAAGCCGCGCTGCGGCCCGGCAGCAGATCCATCAGGAACGAAAATACGGGGTACACGACTGCTCCTTCGCAAGCTTGAACTACGGGTTTTCCCTAGTTTAACAGTTCGGATGTTGCGTCGCAACATTAGCCCTTGTGCCCGTTCCTCGTGCGCGCGTCTTCCGTGGTGATTTCCAGTCGTTCGTCGCGCCGCTCAGCAAATCTCCCGGGCGGTTCGTGTATCTGATCGATGTCACGCGGCCGCCACGATTGACCGGCTAAGCTCGATTTTTCGACGTTTCGATCGAAGGAGACACAATGCGGCGGGTCGTATTCAACCAAAAGGGCGGGGTGGGCAAGTCGACGATCGTCTGCAACCTGGCGGCGATCAGCGCGAGCGAAGGGCTGCGCACGCTCGTCATCGACCTCGACGCGCAGGCGAATTCCACGCACTACCTGCTCGGCGACCGGGCCACCGACGCGCATCCCGGCGTCGCCGAATTCTTCGAGACCGCGCTGACCTTCAACTTCCGGCCGGTCGACGTCGCATCGTTCATCCATCCGACGCCGTTCGACGGGCTCGACGTGATGCCCGCGCATCCGGACCTCGACACGCTGCACGGCAAGCTCGAGTCGCGCTACAAGATCTACAAGCTGCGCGACGCGCTCAACGAGCTCGACACCTACGATGCCGTCTACATCGACACGCCGCCCGCACTGAACTTCTACACGCGCTCGGCGCTGATCGCGGTCGAGCGCTGCCTGATTCCGTTCGACTGCGACGACTTCTCGCGCCGCGCGCTGTACACGCTGCTCGAGAACGTGAAGGAAATCCAGCAGGACCACAACGCGGCGCTCGAGGTCGAAGGGATCGTCATCAACCAGTTCCAGCCGCGCGCGAGCCTGCCGCAGCGGCTGGTCGACGAACTCGTCGAGGAAGGGCTGCCGGTGCTGGCGTCGCGGCTCTCGGCATCGGTGAAGATCCGCGAATCGCATCAGCAGTCGACGCCGGTGATCCATCTCGAGCCGGCACACAAGCTCGCGCAGGAGTTTCGCGCGCTGCATCGCGAACTGGTCGGGTGAGAGTGTCGGCGCTGGCCCGGCCCGGCGGTTTATATACGATCATTGAATTCGTCATTAATAATCCCGGTAACGATTTCAAAATAAATCTGGAAAAACGATTACAGGGGAATCTGCCCTATTTTCCAATGCGCACCTGTTTTTCAAATAACCGGAATAATGACGGGGTAAATGTTACGGACGTCGCGGTGCGCCATGCCGTAAAAAAGTAAAAATCATTTCGGGACAAGGCGTTGCGACGCGGCCCCATTGTGTGCGGGCGCAGATTGCGAGGAGATCAACCCGATCGATCAGGGTTTTTACCTACTATTAATGCCATTTAATTGACAATTAATCCATCTAGAATGGCAATCTTCAACTCCCCGCAGTCAATCGTGCCTGCGGGTTGTGAATAAGGAAGCGGACCTCGATCTGGCTTCCATTTTTTTCGTTCGTCTCTCGCATTGCTAACAGGAGCGTGCCCGATGTCCGTATTTGCCCCCGAAAAATTCGCCGCCGATTACCAGTCCGGAATTGCCGCCTGGTTCGCGATTGCGCGTCCGGCAATCAATGGTTTCGAAGCCGTCGTCGAACTCAACCTGCAAGCGGCCAAGACGGCGCTCGACGAATACGAGGACAAGCTGAAGAACGCGTTCAACGCGAGCAACCCGGCTGCGGGCTTCGCGCAGCAAGTCGCCGCACCGCAGGAAGCGGCCGGCAAGGCCGTCGCGTACGGTCGCCATCTGTTCGACATCGCGGTGTCGACGCAGGCCGAGTGGGCGAAGGTCGCGCAGGCGCAATACGAGCAGAACGACAAGCGCGTGAAGGAGGTGGTCGGCGAGCTGACGAAGCATGCGCCGGCCGGTTCGGGCGCGGTGGTCGCCGCTCTGAATTCGGCGCTGTCCGCGGCGACTGCCGCGGCAGACTCCGTGCGCGCAGCGACGGGGCAGGCAATCGAAGCCGCACAAAGCGGTTTCGACGCGGTCAGCGAAACGGCGACGCGCGGTGCCAAGCAGACGGCGGCTGCCGCACGCAAGGAAGCCGCTTCGCGCGAATCGGCTGCATGAGCGCGTGTCGCGCGCAGGCGCGACACCATTGATCGAACGGCGCCGGCGGGCGCCGGCCGCCGCGTGTGCCGCGTGGTGGCCGGTGGCGTCCGGCTCGCCGCAGCGTGTCCGGGCCCGGCTGGAGCGGGCGAATGGGCGGCGCGCGTGAAAGCGCGAGCCCCGAGCCGCATCGCGGGCCGTATGGCGCTCAAGCGCCGACGTCGGCCGCCGTGCCGCCCGGCCCCGGCACGCGATACAGCATGCAACACGGATCGACCCACTGATTTCGATGCAGGAACAAAACATGACGGACGTAGTGATCGTATCGGCCGCGCGGACCGCGGTCGGCAAATTCGGCGGCTCGCTCGCGAAGATCGCGGC